>NZ_JBMDWV010000111.1:0-20062 GCF_048594605.1 Spirosoma sp. | reverse complement strand
TGCAACACCGTTTGCAACGCTAATACAATCTCATGCTGAACCTTGAATTTTTCCGTTGGTTTCGTACAGTTATCGCAAAAGCCACAGTCCTTATCCACAAATTCACCAAAGTAGCCCAGCAACTGTCTACGACGGCAAACGCCTAGATTTGAGTACGATACCATTTCGTTCAGCAGATGCTTTGCGTTATCGCGTTCCGTAACGGGCTTATCTTTATTGAACTTTTCGAGCTTGACAATATCATCATAGCTGTAAAACATAACGCAGTTACCTTCCAGCCCATCACGACCTGCCCGTCCTGTTTCCTGATAATATCCTTCCAGTGATTTAGGAGCGTCGTAGTGAATAACAAACCGGACATCGGGTTTATCGATCCCCATACCGAACGCAATAGTAGCGCAAATGACGTCTACATCTTCGTTCAGGAAAGCATCCTGATTGTTCATCCGCGTTTGCGGATCTAAACCAGCATGGTATGGTAATGCCTTTACGTCATTGACACTCAGTAATTCAGCAATTTCTTCTACCGTTTTACGGCTCAGGCAATAGACGATTCCTGATTTACCTTTGTTCTGCTTTACGTACTTTATAAGCTGTTTCTTAGCGTCGGCTTTTGGCTTTATTTCATAGAATAAGTTCTTACGGTTGAAAGATGACTTGTACAGATTAGCATCTTCCATATTCAGGTTCTTCTGAATATCCTGCTGAACTTTGGGCGTAGCGGTAGCAGTAAGCGCAATAACGGGCAGGTTACCAATATTGTCAACGATGCCACGTATTTTCCTATACTCAGGACGAAAATCATGTCCCCACTCCGAGATACAGTGGGCTTCATCAATAGCAACAAACGAAATATTGGCTTTCTTTAAAAAATCCAAATTTTCTTCCTTCGTCAAGGACTCAGGAGCAATATAAAGTAGCTTAAGTGTTCCGTTAAGGGTATCCTTTTTAACCTTGTTCATCTCCGCCTTGGAAAGCGTAGAGTTCAGGAATTGCGCATTAATTCCAAAAGCATTTAGCTGATCGACCTGGTTTTTCATCAAGGCAATCAGGGGAGAAATTACCACAGCAGTACCCTCACTAACAATAGCGGGTAGTTGATAACATAAGGATTTACCTGCGCCAGTGGGCATAATAACGAACGTATTACGCCCGGCCATGATGCTATATATAATGGCTTCCTGTTCGCCCCGGAATTGACTATACCCAAAAATTTCTTTTAGTCGTTCTTTAAGGGTTGTATGAATCGACTGATCAACTTGCATCATTCTACAAATCGTACAAAAGTTACTTTACTGTATTTGCTTGCCGTATCTTTGCTTTATAAAGTTAGCGAATATACAAAGCAAAGTATTCGTGATTACCAAAACTGCCGTTGAAAGTAATAAAAAAACCTCAGACCATTGCCCGGGCAGTCCTGTTAGCAGAAGCCGACGCGATTCGAAATGCCGTTGATCTACTTGACGAACAATTCGATGCTACAGTCGAAACAGTTCTGAATTCGTCAGGCCGCCTGGTTGTTACAGGCGTTGGCAAAAGTGCGCTTATCGGCCAAAAAATTGTAGCGACTCTGAATTCAACCGGTACACCCGCGCTGTTTATGCACGCTGCGGATGCCATCCACGGTGATTTAGGAATGATTCAGGCTAACGACGTCGTACTCATCATTTCCAAAAGTGGCAATACTGCCGAAATAAAAGTATTGCTTCCCTTACTGAAACGCACCAGCGCTCGGTTGATCGCTCTTGTCAGCAATCGTGATTCCTACCTGGCTCAACATGCTGACTACGTCCTTCATGCCTATGCCGAACACGAAGCCGATCCACTAAACCTGGCACCAACCACCAGCACAACCGTTGCGCTCGCAATGGGCGACGCCTTGGCCGTAAGCCTGCTCGAAATTCGAGGATTTACTCGTCAGGATTTCGCACGTTATCATCCTGGTGGCTCGTTGGGGAAAAAGCTCTACCTGAAAATATCAGATATTTTTCCCCATAATCAATGCCCACAAGTTTTACCGGATACTCCTCTCCGAGAAGTCATCTTTACAATTTCCGCCAATCGCCTGGGAGCAACGGCCGTTGTCGATCTGAATGGAATCTTACAGGGAATCGTGACAGACGGCGATATTCGGCGAATGGCTTATGAACATGATTCCTTTTGGCAACTCTGCGCGCAGGACGTAATGACGCCCTCCCCAGTGTGTGTAGCACCGGACGATTATGCCGTATCTGCCCTCCAGTTAATGCAGGAGCGGGATATCAACCAACTTATTGTATCTGAGGCTGGCCTGGTTCGAGGATTCGTCCACTTACACGATTTATTGAAAGAAGGGCTGGTTTAAAGCCATTTAGTTTCCTTCTTTTTACTATAACACAGCCTTTAGGTTAGGCGTAAATCTTTTAATACGTTCCTAATTCCTGTTCAAGCATTTTGAGTAAACGTTAAACAAAATCCACACTACAGATTCCACAGAATGGGGGAAATATTCTACACTCCACACATTCGCACCTCAACGTATAGATAGTAGCGAACAAATTTTACAAGGCTTAAATAGCTTACATTCAGTATTTTATAATCCTGAATTACATACATGCCTTAATTCCGGCAAGAGTGGTTGTCTTTTTGTATAAAGCTTAGCAACTCAGTTTTAACAAAAAACGTAAACAGCCATGACCGCTCTTGAATTTACAAATCATATTGGTAAAGTGTCGAAATCGCTACGTCCATTTGCACTACGTTTAACGAAAGATGTTGAAGACGCAAACGATTTATTACAAGACACACTGCTTAAAGCGTTCACCAATCGTGATAAATATACAGATGGTACGAACCTGAAAGCCTGGTTGTATACGATTATGAAGAACACCTTTATTACAAACTATCAGCGTATGGTTCGTAAGAACACCTTCATTGACACAACTGATAATCTGCATTACATTAACTCGATAGAAAGCAGCACGGATAACTTAGCGTATTCGTCTTTTGCGCAGGACGATATCAACCGGGCAGTAAATGGACTGGACGATACGTATAAAACCCCCTTTATGATGCACTTCCGCGGTTTTAAGTATCACGAAATTGCTGCGAAGCTAAACATCCCCATTGGAACCGTAAAAAACCGGATTCACATTGCCCGCAAAGAGCTTAAAGACCAACTGAAAGTGTACGCATATCACAATGCTTAAAAAAAATTTTAAATCTGGCGAGACCTCGCCAGAGACCTTCCGTCTAATAGTTATTGATTGAGTAGTTTTTTGTTAAAAAAGAGGAAGGTTCGAAAAGTTGGGTAGGTTTTCTGCCCAACTTTTTTGTTTTATATACCCTGAAAATTAGCCAGTTAATTAGTTATCCCTGCACAAAGCCGGTAGTGAATCCCGATTACCTAACAGAAGGCGTATGAATAATAGCCCAGGTTTTCTTTGTCGATTCACTATCTTTCCTCAATCATTGTGAGAAGCTAAAGTTTCTAAGGATTCAGAAACAAATTACTTCAACAAGGCTTTAACCCAATTATTCAATCAACTTATTTATAATGCCCCAGCGCGTTCTTGTTATTGGAGCTGGTTTTGCGGGTCTGGCCGCAGCAACAAGTCTTGCTCATAAAGGCTACGACGTTACCATCCTCGAAAAAAATGATATGCCGGGCGGACGAGCCCGTGTCTTTCAGGAAAAAGGCTTTACGTTCGATATGGGGCCGAGCTGGTATTGGATGCCCGATGTGTTTGATACGTATTTCGCCCGTTTTGGCAAAAAGACCAGCAATTACTACAACCTCGTTCGACTCGATCCTTCGTACAGCGTTATTTTTGGCACTAATGAAGTAGTTGACCTTCCGGCAGGACTTGATCCTCTGGAAAAACTATTTGAAGACATTGAGCCCGGTAGCGGCCCAAAACTTCGAGAATTCCTGAAACAGGCCTCCTATAAGTACGAAGTTGGCATGAAGAAATTCGTCTGGAAGCCAAGTCGTTCTATTACTGAATTTTTGAGTTTAAAACTACTCTACGACGTAACACGACTGGATGTCTTTCAGTCATTTGCGACACACGCCCGTAAATTTTTTAAAAATCCGCGTCTGCTCGAGATTGTCGAGTTTCCGGTTCTCTTTTTGGGAGCAACTCCGCAAAATACGCCCGCCATGTATAGCTTGATGAATTATGCTGAAATGGCGCTTGGTACGTGGTATCCCATGGGTGGAATGCACGAAATTGTGAAGGCGATGGTCAGTCTAGCCGAAGAAAAAGGCGTCAAGATTCTCTTAAACCAGACTGTACAGAAAATTGACATAGCGCAAAACAAAGCGAAACGTGTTGTAACGGATCAGGGAATTTTTGAAACCGACGTAGTAGTGGCAGGAGCCGATTACAACCACGTCGAGACGAAGTTAGTAGATCCCAATTATCGTAATTACGACGATGATTATTGGGACAAGCGAGTCATGGCTCCCTCGTCGCTTCTGTTTTATTTGGGCATTGGGGAACGAGTTCTACGCCTTCAGCATCATAATTTATTTTTTGACGAAGATTTTTCGCTTCATGCTCAGGAAATTTATGAAACGCCCCGCTGGCCAACCAAACCGCTGTTTTATGCCTCGGCTCCTTCTAAAACCGATCCCAGCGTAGCACCAGAAGGATGCGAAAACTTATTTCTGCTCATCCCTGTAGCCCCCGATCTTACCGACAACGACCAAACGCGCGACCGGTATTTTAATATGATAATGGATCGGCTCGAAGCCTACACAGGACAGTCAATACGCACTAAACTGGTTTTCAAGCGTAGTTATGCACATAAAGATTTTAAACAGGACTATAACGCTTTTCGAGGCAACGCATACGGGCTGGCTAACACCTTACGACAGACGGCTTTATTAAAGCCAGCGTTAAAGAACAAAAGGGTAAACAACTTGTTCTACACCGGTCAACTCACGGTTCCAGGCCCCGGTGTACCACCCTCACTTATATCGGGCTTGGTCGTGGCCGATGAAATTGCAAAGGAATTTCCTTAATTTATCTGTCAAACCTATTCCTTTTTATTCTTTATGATGGCATTATTCAATAAAACCGCACTGGAATGCAGTAAGCTAATTACGGAGCGTTACAGTACGTCGTTTACGTTGGGTATTAAAACGCTTGACCGTAAATTTCATCTTCCTATTTATGCCATCTACGGATTTGTTCGCTACGCTGACGAAATTGTAGACACGTTTCATGATTACGATAAGAAAACGCTGCTGGAACGATTCAAACACGATACGTATCAGGCTATTGACGAGGGCATTAGTTTAAATCCGGTACTGCAGTCGTTTCAGTTAGTTGTGCGTCAGTACAATATTGAACCGGAGTTGATCGACGCCTTTCTGAAAAGTATGGAAATGGATCTCTACTATCAGGAATACGATGCCGCTAACTATGACAAATACATTTATGGCTCAGCTGAAGTAGTAGGGCTGATGTGCCTTCGGGTCTTTTGTGAAGGCGATTGCAAGGAGTTTGATCACCTGTGCGAACCTGCTCGAAAACTCGGGTCAGCGTTTCAGAAAGTAAATTTTCTGCGCGATCTGAAAAGCGATTTTGTAGAGCGGGGCCGGACGTATTTTCCTGGTGTCGACTTCAATGATTTTGGCTACGAAGCCAAACAACGTATCGAAACCGATATACAACAAGATTTCGATGAGGCCTATAAAGGAATTATGAAGCTACCGCGCGGAGCCCGAATGGGTGTTTATCTGGCTTATATCTATTATCAGAAACTGTTCGATAAAATCAAACGATTACCTGTTTCACAAATTCAGGCCGAACGGGTACGGGTTCCGAATCCTCAGAAAATTGCATTGCTGGCTCAAACGTATTTGAAGTATCGACTGAACGTAATTTAGCCTGATTACGTAACGTCTGTTAAGTTGTCGATCTTTAAACGCTTAGCCCTCCACGCCTTTTCGCTATCTTTGTCCTGAATCATTTAGTTTCTGACAATGGTAGCCGAAGCGACCCTTTCGCCGGAAATTCTGGCACGTTATGAAGCCGTTATCGGACTGGAAGTACACTGCCAGTTACTGACAAACAGCAAGATTTTTGCCGCTGATGCCAATGCATTCGGCGCTGAGCCCAATACCAACATTAGCGTTATTACGTTAGGGCATCCAGGTACCTTACCTAAACTGAACCGCAAAGCCGTTGAGTACGCTGTTCGGATGGGCTTGGCCTGTGGCAGCGAGATTACGCGCCACAATGTATTTGCCCGTAAAAATTATTTTTACCCCGATCTGCCGAAAGGGTATCAGCTCTCGCAGGATAAGGGGCCGATTTGCGTAGGGGGCGGAATCTTGGTCAAAGTCAAAGATCCGCAAACGAATCAGCCTTACCAGACAACCATTCAGCTCCATCATATCCATTTGGAAGAAGATGCCGGAAAGAGTATCCACGACGGCGATGACTGGGCCACGCAGCTAGATTATAATCGCGCCGGAACACCGCTGATCGAAATGGTGACCGAGCCTTCCATACGTACTGCCGAGGAAGCGGGTCAGTATCTGACGGAAGTCCGGCGGCTGGTGCGTTATCTGGATATTTGTGATGGCAACATGGAAGAAGGTTCGCTACGTTGCGACGTAAACGTATCGATCCGGCCAAAAGGCGCTACCCATCTGGGAACGAAAGTCGAGGTAAAAAACCTCAACTCAATACGTAACGTGATGCGGGCCGTAGACAGCGAATTTCGGCGGCAGGTCGACGTAACGGAATCAGGGGGTCAGATTATCCAGGAAACGCGTACGTTCGATGCGGCCTCGGGCATTAGCTATGCTATGCGCGAGAAAGAAACGATGAATGACTACCGTTACTTTCCCGATCCCGACCTAACCCCCGTTGTTATTTCCGATACGTGGCTGGATGCTATTCAGGCTAATATGCCGCTTCTCCCGGCCGTTCTTTATCAGAAATTTACGACGTACTACGGCCTGCCCGACTACGACGCAGCGTTACTGACCGATGCGAAAGAATTAGCAGATTATTTTGAGGCCGTTTCTGCACACACAACGAATTACAAAGCCGTATCGAACTGGATCATGGGACCTGTAAAAGGCCATTTGAACGAAAAAACGCTACGTGATCGTCAGTTTCCAGTTTCTGCTGAACGTTTGGCAGCTCTTATTACGTTGATCGACAACGCCACTATAAGCCAAACGGCAGCTAATCAGGTCTTTACGTTGATGATCGAAAACCCTGACGTATCAGCCAGTGATCTGGCTCAGCAACATGGTTTGGTTCAGAATCGCAATACTGACGCGCTCCAAGCGTTGGTAGAAGAGGTACTGGCCGCCTGGCCCGACAAAGTAGCGCAATACCGTAAAGGCAAGAAAAATCTGCTCGGACTATTTGTCGGCGAAGTCATGAAAAAATCGAAGGGCTCGGCCGATCCCAAATTAGTGAATCAGTTGCTAGCCAAGATGTTATAAGCTAATCGTATGAAAAAATTTCTTTTTGCTATCGTTGGGCTGATTGTAATTAATCTGACTGCGAACGCACAGACAACTAAGCCGTTTACGGTTACAGGCACGGTTAAGAAAGCCGCTCCCGGAAGCTACGTTTATTTAGAAGCCAATAGCCAGCCCACCCGTAAAATTGATTCAGCTAAAGTAGACGCCAACCACGCTTTCTCAATGAACGGTAAGGTGAATGAGGGGGGCGATGTGCTGATTCTGAACGTAGGTGGAGGGCAAAGAATGGCTTTACTGGCCGAAGGGGGCGAAACCTTTAACGTAACGGCCGACGGTTTCCGCATGGATCAGAAAACAGGCCAGGTGGGTAAAGCTACTGTAACCGGCTCCAAAAATATGGAGTTCTACGAAAAGCTGAACGCGCTACGTACGGAAATGGACGCCAAAGTAGCGAACTGGAACAAACAGGCTCAGGCGGCTACCGAAAAGAAAGACAATAAAAAAATGGCGCAGATTGAGCAGGAATACACAGCCGCGGAAGCCGATGTTGTTAACAAAGTTAAAGCGATGCTGCCCGAAATGGGGACTTCGTTAGTGGCGCTGTTCGCACTCAATTTTATTAATATCGACAGCGATTTTGCTACGTATGAGGCCTTGGCTCAACGGTTTGAAAAAGAAAATCCGAATAGTCCACATGCAAAGTCGTTGATTGGTCGGGTGGCCCGTATCAAAGGTGTATCCGTTGGGGCATTAGCTCCCGATATTACCTTGAGCGATACAACCGGTAAATCGGTTGCGCTATCGTCGCTACGTGGCAAATACGTTCTGATTGATTTCTGGGCTTCCTGGTGCGGCCCGTGTCGGGCGGAAAATCCGAACGTAGTGCGGATGTATAATAAGTATAAGGATAAAGGGTTTGAAATTTACGGTGTATCACTCGATCAGGCAAAAGCCAACTGGACCAAAGCCATCCGCAACGATAATCTGACCTGGATGCACGTATCGGACTTAAAATTCTGGCAGTCGGCAGCTGCTCAACAGTATGGTGTTCAGGCCATTCCTGCTACGTTCCTGCTCGATAAAGAGGGCAAGATTATTGCCAAGAACCTGCGCGGTGAGGCTTTGGAGCAGAAATTAGAGGAAGTGCTGAAATAACCCTTTATTTTTCAGCACAAAAAAGGGCCGATTTTACGAAATCGGCCCTTTTTTGCGACCCAGACCCTTAATCGCAATGGTTAAGGGCTATCCAGGCGCTTATGCGATCGGCAGCAGCAACAGCAGCCGCATTAGTGCCCACTGTTTTGAGATTAGTCGGCGTCAGTTTGGGTAATGTATTAAGCCAGGCTTCCGCTGTGGCGACGTCAGCCCAGACGGATGCCGTTGGCAAAACACTGCCTCCGCTCAGCTTAATAGCGGCCACCTGCAGGAATACTTTTTTAGAAGCGGGGATTCCACCCGAATTCGATGTGTTCCAGATAGCGGCTCCCTCCGCCTGCGAATAAGATTTACCACCTACCGTTACGTTGCCAGGCCATGCCAACCCTGGTTTGGCGAACCAATAGCCTTGTGAGAACGAACAACCCTGTGGCACAGCACATTCGATCAGAACCGGTGGCTGATTAATAGTTTCTGTAGTGGCCGTGGTGACTGTGAAACTTGCAATATCCGTAGAAGGAGGCAAACTGAACATTTGCGACTGACCCGGTTTTACGGTTATTGTTTCAGAGCCTACCGGGCTTACTGTTGGAATGGATACCGTATAATTACCTGGCATCAGGTTAGTCATGCAGTAATTTCCATCGCCGTCAGTGGTAACGGTTGTTTCGCCGTTGGGACCGCTAACAGTCACTACAATATCTGTTCCAGCCATTGTAGATGAACTCGTTGACGTGCTTGACCCTGTGGTCATTGCTGTTGGATTACTGATACAGGCCGTAGTGCTGTTGGTTATGGTTGTGACAAAAGCCTCTTTCACTATATTACCACAAATATGATAGCAACCCGGCCCGGTAATAGTTCCGGCTGTGCAGCTATTCCCTGCTTTCACATAGGTAGCTACAGTTGCCGGGTCAACAGCAACATCCAGCGTAAATGTAAAGGTATGCAGTGCTCCATCTGATATGACTGCTGGTAGATCATCAAATTTCAGAAACTGCCCGGTCGGATTACAGTTGGTACCACTTCCTTCTGAATTTGCCAGATTGGTATACGGTTGCCCATCAATAGTAGCGCTGATAACGTTGCTATACGAAACGCATGCGCCTAAGTTAATGATCCAGTGGCTTAGTCCGTTCCCCTGAGCTGGGCCCGTACGCTGAATGGTGTATGACCATGTAAGACCATCCTCTGAAATGCTGGTAAACGTAACCGTATAAGGTCCAATAACCTGTGATACGGGTGGTGCCGAAACTCGTGCTGAACGATTTTGTTGGCTTGATGTGGAAGTTGGCTGTATGTCGCTGGTGGTTCGGCAACCTTGTACATACATCAGGACTAGCAATAATACCACTAATGCTTTGATAGGCGTATACGTTTTCATACGATTGACAATGTTTACAAATTACTAAACACATATTGTGCGATAGTTTATAAACTTAGTAAACTGGCGATATAATAAACAAAGTTATTTATTGTGCGGTAGGCTCATAATATACTGATAGTCAATATGATAACTTAACATATATAAATTATCATAATCGAATATATAATAGTAAACAATTGGAACTAATGGATCAATATTCTATTCCTAGACTTACCTTATTATGCCTGTGATTGTGCAGAAAGCGCTTATCTTGCAAGGCAATTTTTTGCTGCTTAAGATTTATGAAAATCGCTATTGTTGGTTGCGGTAACATGGGCATGGCTTTTGCCAAGTCCTTTATACAGTATGAGCTTGTTAAAAAAGACGATTTACTCCTAATCGAAAAAAGCGCGGATCGTTCCGAAGCGCTGAAGTCCGAAAAAGCAGGTGTCGTTGTTGATACAATCGGGCCACGCGTTGGTGAAGCCGACCTGATTATTTTATCGGTCAAGCCGCAGGATTTCAACAGCGTTTATGAATCACTACGCACCGTAATTCAGCCTAATCAAATTATCCTGTCCATTATGGCGGGGATTCCGATTACACAGATTCAGGAAAAACTAAATCATTTGCTTGTCGTGCGGGCGATGCCCAACACGCCCGCCATGCTCGGTATGGGGATCACGGGTTTTACAGCGGCAAAGGAAGTGGATTTGGCGAATCTGCGCCGGGTCGAAAATCTGATTAACGCTACGGGTCGATCTATTTTTCTGGAAGATGAATCAATGATTGATGCCGTTACGGCACTGAGTGGCAGCGGCCCCGCCTATTTTTACTACGTAGTGAAAGCAATGATCGACGCGGGTAAACAGATGGGTTTCGATGACGCGGTATCGGCTCTATTGGTCAAACAAACGATGCTTGGCGCGTACCATCTTATTAACAACGCCGACAAATCGCTGGACGATCTGATTAAGGCTGTAGCCTCAAAAGGGGGCACCACTGAAGCCGCACTACGTGAATTTGAAAGTGGCGCCCTTGCCGATACGTTGGTAACGGGCATCAAAGCCGCCCAAACACGAGCAACTGAATTGTCGAAAGGCTGATTGGTTGTGTATGGATTCTACGATCTGAAGCTATTAGTCTGATGAGGAAGCACGTATCACTACCGGCGAACGCATGAACGTATCGAACGGCAACATGATTCGGCGAACATTAGAGTACTAGCCACGAAGGCATAGCGCTACGTACACATAAGCTACAGGCCTGTATACGTAAACGGCGTAATGTCCCGAAGTTCACTCTTCACTGCGTCCGATATGTTTAGTTCATCAATAAATTGCCGGATTGTGTTGGCCGTGATTTTCTCATTTGTGCGGGTGAGCGCTTTCAGGGCTTCGTAGGGTTGTGGGTATCCTTCGCGACGTAGCACCGTCTGAATTCCCTCGGCCACTACTGCCCAATTGTCTTCTAAGTCGGCGTTAAGCGCGGCCCGGTTCAGTTCCAGCTTATCCAATCCTTTCAATGTTGATTTCAGCGAGATGATGGAATGGGCAAACGGAACACCAATGCTACGTAGTACGGTTGAATCGGTCAGGTCGCGTTGCAGGCGCGAAATCGGTAGTTTACTCGACAGATGCTCAAATAACGCGTTGGCGATACCCAGGTTTCCTTCTGAATTCTCGAAATCGATCGGATTGACTTTGTGCGGCATGGCCGATGAACCAACCTCGCCTTCCTTCAGCTTTTGCTTGAAGTAATTCATGGATACGTAGGTCCAGATGTCACGATCAAGGTCAATCAGGGTTGTATTCAACCGTTTAAAAGCATCGAGCGTAGCGGCCAGCATGTCGTAATGCTCGATCTGGGTGGTAAACTCACTACGTACCATCCCCAGGCTTTCGACGAATTTATTCCCAAACTTTTTCCAGTCTTCCTTCGGATAAGCAACTACGTGAGCATTAAAATTACCCGTTGCGCCACCAAATTTAGCCGCAGTTGGAATAGATGCCAGAATTATCAGTTGCTTTTCGATACGTTCAACGAACACCAGGAGTTCTTTCCCTAAACGGGTTGGCGAAGCTGGCTGTCCATGCGTACGCGCTAACATCGGTACGTTCTCCCACTGCTGAGCGAGTTGCTGTAACCGAACAAATACCTGACGATACGCTGGCACGATTTCCAGATTCAACGCTTCACTCAATAACAGCGGAATGGCTGTGTTATTAATATCCTGCGAGGTCAGTCCAAAATGGATAAATTCAAGATGCGGCTCAACCGGCGTTCCTTTTAATTTCTCTTTTATGAAATATTCAACAGCCTTCACATCGTGATTGGTGGTCTTCTCGATCTCTTTAATACGTAGCGCATCAGTCTCCGTAAAGTTTTCGTAGAGTGACCGTAATGACGCAAATTGCGCAGAATCAATCTCCGACAGTTCGGGAATTGGCCATTCGCAAAGCGCGATAAAATATTCAATTTCAATACGTACCCGATAACGTATCAATCCAAACTCTGAAAAATACGGAGCCAGTGCTTCGACTTGTTTGCGGTAGCGGCCGTCGACAGGCGAAATGGCAGTTAAAGCGGTTAATTCCATGTTTTGTTTTTGGTGTAGGGTTTACGATTTTGTCCGATAAACGAGCGTTCGTGACCCATTATTGATCATAAATCAGAACGGATTCAGGTACACACCTGCCCCTATCCAGGACGTTTGCTGATCTTCAAATTGGCTGTAGGGTCGGAAACCGGAGTAGCCTTCCACCAAAAAGGTTAGGTTATTCTGTGTGCGTCCCAGTTCGATACCGATTCCCCCATGAATGCCTGGACGAAAATCGGTCTGCTGCCAGAATTTCACATCGACGCCCCCTACCAGCCGGGCCGCTTTCTCTGAAGGTTTTTTGTAAAATACGCCAAGCTGGGCACTTATCGGTTTCCGTTCTTCTGTTTTACGTAGTACAACACCGGCCCCACCGTACAATCGCAGATTGTTCACCGTGCGGCTATAGGTAAAATCCAGCAACTCGTAATTGACGGAATTAGCAGAAGGCGCGGTAATCTGATTCCGATAGATATAGTCATCACCCAAATGCGAAGACAGGTGATAGACCCGAATTCGGTAGTTATTAATGCCGCGTCGGATGTTGTAAATAATACTGATTTTGTAATCATTATTCACGATCTGACGACGTGCTTTATTGAGCTTACTATCGTGATAAGCCTCAAACTGCGTAAATGAAGCCAGATCCAGTACCCATTCTTCGGCCCGGCCAGCATCGGTAGTACGTCGATAAAAAGGCTTGGCAAAGCCAAACGCAAATGGAACAATACTGCCCGCATATTTTTTTCCTTCCGTCCAGTAGCCAGGCAAAACACTCCCGTAAGTCTGGGCTTCCAGCGGATCGAGCAGAATAGGCTCAAACAAATGGCCTTTGGGCAAAAATTCGCGCCGAGGACGTACCACGGCAGTTTCTCCCACTGGCGCTGCCGCTGCTACAGAATCGACGGGCTCGACTCTAGCTCGCTTCTGGCGTTTAACCCGCTCTGGTTTTGCCACCTCTATAGGGGCTGTTTTCTCCTTCTTTTTCCGTTCAACTTTTTCCGGCTTCGCCACTTTTACTGGCTCTGCTTTTACTGGCTCTGCTACAGTTGATGGTGGAGCGGTTTCAACGGTTTCCGGATGATTTGCCTCAGCCGGTACGCTCGTTGTGGTCGGCGTAACAACGGGCTCGGTTTTTTCTTCTTTTTTCCGTCGTTCCCGCTTTTCTTTCCGTGTTGGTTCGGCCGGTTTTGTTACAGTCGACTCTTCGGGTGCTGTTGTTGGCGCAGCAGGTGCTGGTTTTGTTTTTGGAGGTTCAGCTACTTCCTGCGTTTTTCCCGCTTTTCTGGCTTGTTTCTGACGTTCTTTTTCAGCTTGTTTGGCTTCATACTCACGTTGCTTCTGCGCCCATTCGGCCCGGATCTGGCGTTCTCGTTGAATTTCGCGCTCTATTTTTTCTTTTTGCCGCTGCTCAGCGGGGGTTAATGGGCGAGTGGTTGGCGTTTGCTGTGCTAAAGCCAATGTTCCTGCCAAAAAACTCAGCAGAAGAACCGACAGCATTTTTCTCATAAATAAAAACGGGATGTTCTCGATACGCGTCTCTTTTGGAGAAACGACTTATTGTTTAAGTTCTGCGTAATGCTTGTAGAAATAAGGAATGGTTTCGATGCCCTTGTAAAAGTTAAAGAGGCCGTAACTTTCGTTGGGTGAATGCAGTGCATCGCTATCCAGGCCAAAACCCATCAGAATTGACTTAATGCCGAGTTCTTTCTCAAATAGAGCGGTAATCGGAATACTGCCTCCACCGCGCGTTGGTACCGGTTTTTTACCCCAGGCGTCTTCAAACGCCTTGCTAGCGGCTTCAAATTCAATCGAATCGACGGGTGTTACGTAAGGCATACCACCGTGGTGCGGAGTTACCCGAACCGTTACGCCCGAAGGCGCTATAGCCGTAAAATGCCTGGTAAACAGTTCCGTAATCTCGTCGGGAGTCTGATTGGGAACCAATCGCATGCTGATTTTGGCCGACGCTTTTGATGGCAGAACCGTTTTGGCCCCTTCGCCTGTATAACCGCCCCAGATGCCGTTTACGTCCAGTGTCGGGCGGATGGAAGTTCGTTCAGTTGTCGAATAGCCCTTTTCACCTGCTACGTCATTTATGGCCAGGTCACGCTTGTATTCGTTCAGATCAAACGGCGCTTTAGCTAATTCAGCCCGTTCATCCTCGCTCAAATCCATTACGTTATCGTAGAATCCAGGAATGGTAATACGTCCATTTTCATCGTGCAGTGACGCAATCATGTCGCACAGTACGTTGATCGGATTCGCGACTCCACCGCCATAAACGCCCGAATGTAAATCCCGATTAGCGCCGGTCACCTGCACTTCTACGTACGACAAGCCACGCAAACCGGTTTCGAGCGAAGGCGTTTCGTTCGAAATAATGCTCGTATCAGAAATTAAAATAACATCGGCTTTCAGCATATCCCGATGCTCAACGACAAACGTACCAAGATGATCCGAACCGACTTCCTCTTCGCCTTCAATCATCACCTTTACGTTGCAGGGAAGTCCATCTGTTGCCATCATTGCCTCAATCGCTTTGATATGCATATAAAACTGGCCCTTGTCATCACAAGCACCCCGTGCATAAATGCGCTCGTTACGTATCGTTGGCTCAAACGGTGGGGTATCCCAAAGCTCATAAGGATCAGCCGGTTGCACGTCATAGTGCCCATACACTAAAACAGTTGGTTTAGCAGGGTCTACGATCTTTTCAGCATAAACTACTGGATGACCTAGCGTTTCGAACAACGTAGCATCATCTAATCCGGCCGCGGTCAGCTTATCCCGAACAAACTCGGCAGCCCGACGAACCTCATCCTTAAATTTGGAATCAGCCGAAACGGATGGGATACGTAGTAAGTCGAGTAACTCGTCCAGAAAGCGTTGTTTGTTCGTTTCGAGGTAATTATTCATAAAGTCAATAGTCAATAGTCGACAGTTGCTGATCGATACGTTTGCTATTGATTAGCGGCTGGCGGCTACTGACTTTAAAAAAGTTCGCCCCGAAGTTACGCACTTTTCGCGCAACGACGGGGCGTCGATTATCGTAGAATCTCGTTTTGAGATAGACTATTTTTTCCGCAACCGGAACAAAACCGTCCGATTTTCCTCACCACGTAACAATCTGCCTATATTTTTCTGGTGCGTGATAACGACCAGAAGAAAAATAACGAATCCAAATACAATCAGTAAGGGGTTTTCTTTCTGACCAAAAATCTGGAGTAACAGCAGAACCGGAAACGCCAGCGCAGCCATAATAGACCCTAACGATACGTATTGCGACGCAATGACAACCAGCAAGAAGATACCGATACAGACGGCCGCCATTTCAGGATGCGTAGCCAGCATCATTCCTAACAATGAAGCGACGCCTTTTCCTCCCTTAAAATTGGCAAAAACAGGGTATAAATGCCCGATTACGGCTATTAAACCAAAGACGATTTTGAACGTAAGAATCTCATTTTCAGTAATCACATCTGCATACCACAACAGCGATGATAGGCTTGCCGCTGTATATCCTTTCAGTACATCAATCAGTAGAACAATCGTACCGGCCCGTTTACCTAATACCCGAAACGTATTGGTGGCACCGGCGTTTCCGCTACCGTATTTGCGAATATCGAGGCCAAAAAAGCCTTGCCCATACCAAACGGCTGTGGGAATTGATCCTAGTAAATAGGCTACTACTGTTGTGACGCTGATCAGAAAAATGTTCATCAAAAATTAATTAAACAAGTACTCGGATAAAGCAGTCGACCGGGTAAATCTATCGGTCCTGTAAAAGGAATGTAACCCCAAAGTTATTGAATTGTTACTAGCCTGGCAATCTTTTTAACCTATAAAACAACTTGGCTAGCTAGGTATCTAAGTTTATTTACCACCAACAATCACTTCGCGCAGTTGTTCAACAGCCAGATAATGGGTAGCAGTTTCCATTATATCGGTTGGGGTTATTGCCCGAAGGTTTTGAATATACGTAGTTAGAAAGTCAGGGGCTATCCCGTCTAGCAGAATCACCTTATAACGGTCAGCAATTTCAAAGGGTGTATTTAACGAACCAACGAATTCACCAGCCATATAGTTTTTCACGGTTTCCAACTCGTCCTGCGAAACAGGTTCGGTCTGTAGAATGCGAATTTCTTTATGAATTTCATCCAGCGTTTGTTGCGTATTCTCTTTGTTCACGTCCGTTGCGATCAGGAAGTAACCATCTCGCCGGAAAGAAGGTACGTTGGATGAAATTCCGTACGTAAATCCCTTCTCCTCACGTATGTTTTTCATAAGTCTCGAACCGAAATACCCGCCCAACACTTCATTTGTTATCAACATCTTAAAGAAATCCGGATGGGCTCGATTAAACAAACGGCGCCCTAAGCGAATAGATGATTGAATACTCTCCGGTTTCTCAGCAAGTACGGGTACGTTGTTATCAGCCAGGATATTACTAGCAAAAGACGGTAAGCTATCTGTTTGAACTGGAAGCTTTCCTAACTCTCTATTGATCAACAAGACCTCATTTTCGGTAGCATCACCAGCCAGAATTAACTGAAAAGGGCGGTTCCGTATAGCTTTCTCATAAAAAGCGACGACTTCAGACTGACTAAGCTGGGCGACTAAATCAGGGCGCTGACTTCGCCCATAAGGATGGGTCGCTCCAAACAATTTTTCCCGAAATAGAACGCCGGCCAGATAGGCATTTTTTTCGTAATTGACGCGTAGGTTCTGAAGTGTGATGTTACGGAGATCTTCTAATTCTTTCTCTGGAAAAGTAGGTTCGGTAAGCATCTCCCGCAGCAGAGGCAATACATTTGGCAGGAATTTAGTCAGGCAATAGATAACGACACTAGCTCGATCAGGGCCACTGTTCAATTCCATAAATACGCCATAGCGATCAATATATTCGCTGATCTCTGTCGATGTCCGCGAACGTGTCCCTTCTGCCAGCATTTTCATGGCAAAAAACGAAGTTCCAGCGACCTGTTCGTACCAGGTGCCTGCTTCAAATACACACTCCAGCCTTAATACAGGCTGGTGAGCAACAGCAATTATATGGAGTGGTAGACCATTATCGAGGTAGTGAGTTTGTACGGGCGGAAGCCGAACTTCCTGTATAGCCTGAAAGGCAGGCGATTGTGTTCTATCGAGCACCATTTTCTATAAAAGCGTAAAAGGGCGAAAGAGTGAACGAGTCAATACGGTACGTTCCGCATTTAATTCGTTCACCCTTTCGCCCTTATCGCGTATTAAATTAATTTGAATCGTCTGTTACGTCGTCGTCACCGATTCCGTTACCCTTGTTAAAATTGAATAACAACGAAAGCCGGAAGGTTTGCGCTAGGGGGTTACCCTGTTTTACGGGTAGCAGATACGAGAAATCAACGCCAAATCGTTGCTGAAGCCGTAAACCAATACCTGTTGTGAAGTATTTCCGGCCACCTTTTTGGTTTGATTCATTGAAGTAGCCAACACGCGCAGCAAACTGATCATTATACCAATATTCAACGCCCGTTGAAATCGTCACCTCTTTTAGTTCTTCGCTAAATCCGCCAGGCGCGTCTGCAAAAGATCCAAAAACCGAACTAAAATAATTTTTATTGGCATTCATGTCCGTTACGACACCATTGACGACCTGGAAATTTGGCGTTGGTACCATCAATTTGTTCACATCGAGTACAAAGTTGAATTTGTTGTACTGATCAACGTAGTACGTAAGGCCGGTTCCTAACCGCAGGTTCGTTGGAATAAAATAACTTTCGAGACCACCATAATTGATACGTCCGCCCAAGTTAGAAATCATAGCGCCCCAGCCCCAGCCAAGACCTTGTCCAGTAGCACGATCGCGCGTTTCGTTATGATAGTAGATACTGATGTCAGCAGCGGCCGTTCCACCTGGTTTCAGGCCCACGTTGGTAGCTCCGGCGGCCAGGTTTGAATTCAGGTATTTCAAATTAAGAGCAAGCGCCAGATTTTGTGAAAGACGCTGAGAAATAGTACCTGTGATAGCATATTCCCGGGAGTTGAACGTGCCAGTAGAGACCCCCGAATTGTTTGTGAAGTCAACCGTTCCTAAGTCAAAATATAGCAGTGAACCGCCGATGGCTGTGTTCTTACCGACTTTCCCGTAGGCGCTCAAGTTGGTGTAATACATATCACCAATCAGATTTCGCAGCCACGGTGTATAGGAAATAGCCCCGCCAGATTTCTGTTTAGCAAAAATTAATTTTGCCGGGTTCCAGAATATTGAGTTTGCGTCAGCATCGCCTAGCGCCACGCCAGCCTCACCTAACGCGCCCGAACGAGCATCGGGAGTAAAATTTAAAAAGGGTACCGCTGATGTGGGGACGCTTAGTTGCCCATTAAGACCCGTTACTGCTGTGGTAGATGATTGGGCAGATGCGACAAGAGAGAATAAAAATGAACTACAAACGGCAAGAAAGGCACAAGCAAAATTTCGCTTCATACAATGGATGTTAGTCAACAACAAGAACTGACTCAATAATATATGGCAGTTCTAAGTGGGTCAAAATTACGATGAAAACGTTGGATTAGAAAAATAGACTATTTATATATCAGTAAATCATTTGGTTAATACTAATCGCCCTGAGCTGATAGCAACTGTCCCATCAGCAGCAGAACGGACTTCTAGCCGAACAATATATAAGCCGTTAGGCAATCCTTGCCCGCTATCAGCAAATCCATTCCAGGAACCAATTTCCAGCGTAGCCCCACAATCTGTACACTGTCCACTCTGCTGATTCAAAAGCCTGCCGTTGAGGTCAGAAATGGTTAATGTCCAGTCGAGCGGTTCGCCGGAACGGTTAAGTTCGACCATTAACCGTGTCTGCGTAACAACCGGATTAGGTACCATCCGAAAAGCCTTTACGGCTAGTCCTGGTCGCCCGGAAACTATTATGGTCAACGTTACCTCAGATGAATTATTGTTAATATCCCACGCCTTAGCGCGAATAGTGTATTTTCCTTCGGGAAGATTTCGAAACGTATAGATAACAGATCCCTGTCGTCCGTCAGCGTCAGTGGCAACATAATAGTCGTTTAAGATGACTGTTGATTGATCGTTAAGCTGCATCGTGAGCTCATGCCCCAAGCCGGAGCGAGCAATGTTTATTCCTCGGTTGTCGCTGAGATCAACTCGTAATGTTACGTCCGAATTAGCAACGCGTATAATCTCTCCTTCAACAATTCCATCAAGCGCTTCCAATTTGATCAAAGGGGGCTCATTATCAACCTCACTAGCAGAAACGCTACCACCTATATACAGACTGTCGGACCCACCTCCCGCCGTCAATAAACTATCTGATCGTACGGCATACAGGTATAATTTACCTGGCCCAACCGTGTAATTGATATCTTTCGGCATCGTGAACCGCACCGTAAATCGCCCTTGCTGCACAGGTACCTGGCCCGCAAAAATTGGGTTGGTGAACGCCTTATAACTCATTTTTGGGCTGGTAACGTCGGAGCCAAGCGTGGTATGCGT
>NZ_JBMDWV010000110.1:0-6389 GCF_048594605.1 Spirosoma sp. | reverse complement strand
GCAATGCATCTCAAGCGATGGAATTAGCTACGTCAAAATAAATTCTTTGCCTATCTACCTCTGAAGATTTTTATACAGAAAAGCTGGCGGCATTAGCCAAAAGGTGTACAATAAAGTAATAGACGTATTTTGGGCTGGTTTAAGCAGATTTAAGCTTTCATTCGCTACATTTGGCCTTATGCGATTGATGTATGCAGCCCTGGTTGTTGGTATTGGTTTGGTGTTCTATTTAAGTTGGGTACCAGATCCACACCTAAGCAGTCTTTGGTTTATACCCAAACGTCTGGGAAAATGGGCCGACAAAACATCTCACGGCGATCTACGAACGGCGGTACCTTTCGTTTTTTTAGGCCTTTTTGGCGGTTTGTTACCCACTCGTTCCTCTAACTCACCAGTCCGCTGGTTTATTCGCTGGCTCGTTTTAGTCGGCGTTGTTATCCTCGCTGAGGCCGGTCAGCTTCTGCTGCCACACCGGTATTTTAGCTTTGAAGACATTGGCTGGGGTGCACTGGGGGCATTCGTCGGTTTGGCAATTGCAATCGTTTTGGTTGTGTTAAAGAGAAAAACCTCTTGACATACCTGCTACGTTCCCTCTCTCGTTATTTATTAAAAGGTGACGACTCGTTGTCAATAATTGACATAACTTGGTAACGCCTATTTGGAAACAATCCTCTGTGAAAAACCGCTACCCTGTTCTTCCCATTATAGCTCTTTTGCTGTCGCCTTCCCTTCTGCAAGCTGCTTTTCCCGATTTTTACAAGCATGCCGGTCCGCTTCAAATCACTTTATTTAACATTGCCTGGCTATGGGCTATTTTATTCAGCCTTATGCTGATTAATTGGCTAATTCGTCAGATACGCAGCTAGCAAATAAGCATCGCTGGCCCTGCTGACAGTAACCCCAAACCATTCTGACGAACGGGAAAGCCAAAATAGCCTTCATGTTTTTGTTGATAAGAGCGTTATAAGATCAGAACATTTAATAAGCCTGTCCATTAAGTCTTAAACTTATCGTGTGATGGGCGTCGTTGCCCAAAATTTAGGTGGTGAATCGACGTTCTACAGGCTAACGAATCTGGTTTGGCAACTAAACAGGAAAATAATCCATGAAAATAAAGTATGGGCTTGGTCTGTTAATCACTTTGTTCGGAGCAGTATACCATTCACCAGGTACGATAGCAAGATCAGAAGTTCTACTTCCGGAATTGTCGATTGAACGTATCGCACCACCCGACGAAATGATTCGCGAGGTGTTTGTGTACATTAATCAGGCTCGTTCAAAACCATGTAAATGTGGTAACAAACGATACGGGGCCGTTCCGCCCTTGGTCTATAACGAAAAGTTAGCCGCGGCTGCGCAAAATCACACGAACTGGATGGCCTCCACGCTAAAACTATCCCATACTCAGCCCAAACGAAACGTGGCTAATGCCTGGGACCGGATAGCACAACAGGATTACAAATGGTCGTTGGTAGAGGAAAATATTGCCGCCGGACAACCAACCGCCCGCGAGGTCGTTGACGACTGGATAAAATCACCTGGTCATTGCAAAAACCTGATGGATGGAGCTATCAAGGAAGTGGGTGTCGGCTTTAAATACACGGCCAGCGGTAACTATCATTATTACTGGACTGCCGATTTCGCCACTTCTCAGCAAAAAAGCTTGTAGGCAGTTTTTTAGTTTTCCCGTCGCTTCCGAGTTTCAAAAGGCTTAGTACATGTTCTAATTACCTACCGCGCTCAACGTAACGTACTACGTATATCTTTTCAATGACTTGGGCGACTAAAACCGTAGCATCACAATTTAACTTTTCTCAACGGTCTTTCTATTATCACTGCCGAACGGCCATTATCGAGTTTACCCAGCATCGAACCGTTTTACTCCGCATGCATCTGCCATCTCCCCGCAGAACGGCCAAGCATTTTTGACCTTGTAGTCCTGGGTCGGTCATACGGTCGCCTAAGTAAAAATACCGTTCAGGCACAAGGCGAGACATCCGTTATAGTATTGAAGACAATTGTCATAGTCTCTAGCTATAATCACTCCTACTTTTACACTACTTAAACAGGGCTTTAATTAACCATCTTCTCTTCCCTGCTCTAAACTATTTATGAAAAAACGCTACGCCTTCCTGCCGGTTATAGCTTTGTTGTTATCACCTTCGCTTTTTCGATCAAGCTTTACTTCACTCTACGATAACCTGGTTTCCTACCACCCTATCGGCGGGCCAGTACTCACCGTTGCTTTAGACATCGCCTGGTTATGGGTAGTACTATTTGGAATCATGCTATTAACCTGGCTGGCACGTAAAATCCGTACGCGGATAAATTTACCCGTAACCACTGCTACCGAACTAGACGGAGGCTCAGCCAAATTATCTATATAATTTCCCTTATTAACTGAGTAAATGCTACTGTTTGCTGCGGCATGAATTCGCCCCCGGCGACTTTTGGGAGAGTTAGATCCTATTCTAATCTAAAAGATAATTATTATGGGTTAAACATTTCGAGTATACCAACAGGTGCATTACGCTGTACCATTTCATCAATACACGTGGAAACTATTCAACTCACTAAACGTGACCGGGCCGCCACCATGCAGCGCATCCTGCAGGCACTCGAACACATCCTCACCCAACAGGGACTCCAGGGCCTCTCCATCCAGGCACTGGCCCAACAGGCCGACGTCAGCATAGTGCTCATCTACCGCTACTTCGGCAGCGTCGAAGGCCTGATCGACTACTACCTCCGACAGGGACGAATCGTGCCCCACTTCCCCCCAGACTGGCTGGCCCTGCTCCAGCCCATCCACCCCCCTCAGCCCAGCAGCAGCCGGGCCCATCAGACCCTGCAGCTCTTCCGCCAGTTCCGCTCCTCGCGAGCCGCCCGGGAAATGCTGCTGGCCTCGGCCAAGGAGAAGGACGAGCTGGCCCAGACCATCAGCAAAGCGCTGGATGAGGAACTAACGGGCTTTGTCAGCCAGCTGGCGGGGGCCTCCAGCCAGCGGGGCCTGTGGGCGGTGGTGCTGGGGGCCTTGTCGTACCTGACGATTCAGGCGCAGCTGGACCGGTCGGTGCTGGGTCTGGACCTGCGCAGTGAGGGGGGGTGGCAGCAGATCGAGCAGGCCATCGAGTCGCTCCACCAGGTGTTGGCTGAGTCGGGCTCCTCGTCGGGGGAGGCTACGGCGCGCTCGGGTGGCCCATCGGCGGTGGGCTGGTAGGCGGGTTGGGGGCTGGTTTTCATTTGATAGAAAAAGCCCCTGATTCTTCAGGGGCTTTTTCTATCAAATGAAAACAGATATGTGTCGTCTCGTCTATTCGAATAGGTCATTGCAATCTTTGTTAATATTGCCTCACGTGTTGGGTTAGGTAAACGTATATATCTTATTAACTGCTACGTGCCACCTACTCTCCTGTGGGTGTATTTTGGCCTTTCGCTTTTGTATAGGTTGCAGAATAACCGATTTAAACCATTTGACCAGTACAAACTGGGGCGCTTTAAAGTTGGGGTGTTTAGGAAAGCTTACAAAGGCCTTCTGTTGATCAGGGGTTAAGTAATGAATTGTAATTAGCTGGGGCGTATCAATAAAGGTAGGATAGGTATATTGATACGTTCCTGGTAGAAGTTGATCCGCAGTAATCATAGTTATTGAGTATGGATTTAGTTTGTGGTTTACGTAGAACAGAATACTTAATATTTTGTTTTAACCGCTTTATGGAAATAAGGGTAACAAGAGTGTAGGCTAATGAAACGCTATAAGTTTACCGAATTTTGAGTGTATTCCAATTGATAGCCTAAGCGCTGCATGGAAGGTGGTTAGTGTAGTTAAGGATTTTACGCGAGTGCTTTTTCTGAATCGTATGCTGATAGGTCACGGCCGAATTCATTATCTATAAGTTGTGTCAATTTACTTTTTTATTTAGACCATAGCTTACTGCGACTAATATCAGTAACACTACCAGGAAGCCGAAAGCAACAGATAAAGAAAAACGTTGCGCAATAAAGCCTAACAAAGCCGGTCCTGCCAACATTCCTGTATAGCCTATGGTCGTAATAGCCGGAATACTTATGGTTGGCGAAATACTCGATAAACCACCTGCCTGGCTAAAAAGCACCGGCACAATGTTGGCCGCGCCCAAACCCATCAACGCAAAACCAATCACTGATCCTGCTACCCAGGGGCTCAAAACGGCGATGGCTAAGCCCAGGGCACTTAGTATGCTTCCTCCTACTACGACAGTTCTACTGTTTAGGCGCGCCACCAGCTTATCACCCACCAGCCGCATCATTGCCATAGCGATCGAAAAGGCTGCATAGCCCATCCCTGAAAGCTCCGTTTCGATTCCTTTACTATCGCGCAGAAAGATGGCGCTCCAGTCAAGAATGGCTCCTTCAGCCAGAAAAATGGCAAAGCACATCAGGCCCAGGAAAAGGACACGACCGTCTAGCCAGCTGAACCGCTGACTGCCCATTGAAGGGTGCTCATCGGGAGCCGAGAACTTTGCTATAGCCTGCCGTTCAAGACTTAAAGGAAATAAGTCTTTGTATTGGGTTAGTATAATGAGAATCATCACAGCCGCAATACTGATAATAGCATAGAGTGGGTTGAGCCCCATTTTAATTAAAAACCCCAATCCTAAAGAGCCAAAAAGGCCACCCACGCTAAACAGGCCGTGTAAAGACGACATGATGGGTTTCCCAAACAGATTCTGTACCTGTACTCCATGCGCATTCATAGCTACGTCAATGCTACCAATACTCGCTCCGAATATAAACAGGGTAACTGCCAGAGCAACTGTGGAAGAAAGGAGAAGTAATAGCGGTAGGACAAGCGCCATCACCATTGCCGCACCAGCTATAACAGTGCGGCTGCCTAAGCGACCCACCAGCCAGCCTGAAGTCGGCATCATCAACATAGCGCCAGCGCCCAATAGCAGCAACAGCAAACCTAAATCAGAGTCGTTTAATGCCAACCGATCTTTGGCGAGTGGGACCATTGGAGCCCAGCTGGACATGCCCAGGCCGCAAACCAAAAAAGTCAATTGGGTGGCCAGACGGGCTTTCGATAGATGGCCTACTGGTAATGCTACGTCCATACCATGAAGAGTTGAAGAGATACAAAAATGGAAATCCAGGCTACTTTTTAACCAATTAAAAAGCCTTTTACTACTACAAGAATATATGCTTTGTGATGCACTTGCAAATAGTTGCCTGATAGTTTTATCCGTTGGGATTGCATACTTCCATATTGACCACTGGTACTTAAAATGTATTTATGATATAGCAGATAGTCATAATAAATGTGCATCTCTGAAGAATAAAGTTGAATTTATGTTACTTATTCTTTGAATAATCAACTAAAAGTATTATTGTGGTATTTAATAGTTAAGTAATTTTACGCCTGTAGTCTAGTGTAACTTGTGTCTTTCATGGTGTAGGTTGATTTATCCACCCAGACCTACGATTTACAAATTCATTTGTAAATAATTCAGAATCAGGAGATCATTCTGCAGAGCGTAACTCGTACATCTTTTATCCTGAGTTGTTTGCTTCGTCGTGCTACGTAGCAATTCTACTTAGACCAGCATCCCCGGCCCACAGCTTTACCCCTGTCCCAGCCGACCAACCCCCAACCAATTCGTACCCTGTTTTCGTCCTTTTGCTTGCTTAATCAATCTACCCAATGAACAAACTCGTTACGCTTGCCGCCCTGATGGGCCTCTTCGCTCAATGTAGCACGCCCCAACTAAGCCCAGCCCCCCCGGCCCTGGCTTCAGCTCAGGCTCGGGCAGCCGCCACCCCCCAGCGCTACGTTAGCCCCCTGACGGGCTCGGTCCAGAAAAGCCTCAATGTGGCCTATGGCAAATCAATCAATGACCGGGGGCAGCTCCAGACCCAGCTGTTGGACATCTATCAGCCCGCCAATGACACCCTCCAGGAGAGACCTGTCATCGTGCTGATTCACGAAGGTAGTTTTACTACTGGTAATAAGAGTTCAATGGCTAAATATGCCAACTTATACGCCCAGTACGGCTATGTGGCCGTTTCCATCAGCTATCGACTATCAACTAAAAAAATAAAAATGAGTCCGTCTGATCCCAATTTCGTAGCTGCGGTGGATGATGCTAAAGAGGATGCTCTGGGAGCCATCCGCTGGCTGCGGGCCAATGCAGCCGCCTTGCGGATCGATAAAGGACGTATCGCGGTTATGGGCTATTCTTCTGGTGCCGTTACCACTATGTCGGTGAATTTTGACCAGACGCCCTCCCGCAACGAGAACAGCGCCGACCCGGCTCAGAGCAGCGCCATCTCGACCATTGTGGAGATGGCAGGTCTGACCGACCCGGCACTGATCAGTGCTGGAGGAAAGCCCGTGCGGATGATTCATG
>NZ_JBMDWV010000011.1:0-3245 GCF_048594605.1 Spirosoma sp. | reverse complement strand
TATTTGTGATACGCCCATTCTCCGGCCGTTAATACGTTCCGGCATTCAGCGTACTTTTCGAGAGCGCATAGTTTCGATTGACCCGATCCAGTACGACGTAAATCGAATCCTTATTTTCGTTTACACCAGTCAAAATCACGTGCGATCCGTCGGTAGTCTGGTAGTTCAGAATCATGCGTTTGCGCTTACCATCTTCCAAGCGAGCCTCTGATTTGATTCCTTTCGTGCGTCGCGTAGAGCGGGCTATCGGTTCTATTTTTGGGTCTTCAGGGCCGATATTGGCAAGCGCTTTGGCTGGAATCCAATTGTCCGCTGCCTTATCCGATTTGCCGTTTCGGTCTGATTTTCCTTTCTTTTTGTCCCGTTTGGCCGATGCACCGCCTTCACCCTCACCTTCTCCCCTACGACCGTCGAAGGGACGGTATTTATCCTGCAAATACAGGACGTGGTTCACCGGATCGGCATCGTAATAAAACACCCGCTGTCCGCCCGCTACGCCCGTCAGCTCAAACGTTCGGTTGATGTCGCGCATGGGCGAACCTCCGCCATTGGAGAGATCGAGCGGTACGGCGCGGTTGACCTTAAACGTCAGCGTGGACCAATTTTCAAACGTAGCTTCCTGCCAACGTACCGAATCGACCGGCGAATAAGGAATGGCTTTGTTGTTGAGTCGGAACTCCGTTACGTTATAATTACCACGTAGCGCTGAAACCCCTTTCTGAGCAGGCTGTTTGTAAGGATCGTAGCGGAAGTTGACGTATTGAATCCAGAATAATAGTACCAGAAAAACGCCAATCGTCGCTGTTTTCAGGCCAATTCTTCCTGTTTGCTGCCAGCCTTTAAATGATGGATAATAATAAGCCGGAATGGTAAACTGCTCCCGAATCAGCAGATTGTACAGATCCCGAACGTAGTACACCAGCAGAAATCCTGATAGCAACACGAAGTATGAACTGTAGCCGTGAACGCCCCCATCATACGCCAGATTGACGTAAACAATGTCGGCCAGCGCACCGAAAAGCAACACCGATCCCCAGAACGTAGTAGCCCGGAAAAACAACAGCGCTCCGGCCAGCACTTCGACGACGCCCGTGAAGACTTCGTACCAAGGCACAATACCGATGGAAAGCCAGTAGATTTTCTGGGCCGTCAGATCGCCGAAATTTGTGTTTAGCAACCCCAGCGACGGATACGGTAATTGTGTAGGCAGCAGCTTCGTAAAACCAAAACCGATAATCCCAATACCCGCCCGGTAACGTACCACCACCCGCAGCCAATAGTACAGCAAATTGTAATTGCGTGGTTCAGCTTTACGTAGTTGTACAATCGCTGTCCAGATCAGCCCAAGCACCGCAGAAACGAGCAGAATAAAAACCCATTCGCCCCAACCCAACCAAGCCGGCCACCAGCTTGCGCGACCCAGAATGTTCGGTTGAAAACGCGCTACGTCGTACAAATCGCGATAGTGCAGGTGCAGCCAGTCGAGCGAGAAAAAGTTTTTGTACCAGCTCGCACTGGTTGGCAGCGACATGACAATAAAGAAAATAAAGGCAATGCGGAAGGCGATTTTCTGACCTCCTGTCCAGTTTTTATAGCGTTTCGGCGTTTCGGTCAGCGGCTGTTTCGCAGCGCCAGACGACGTATAGGCTGCGGCCTGCCGATCTGCTACGTGGTTGTGTTCTACTAATTCTTCGGGTGAAGATAATCCTATGTCTAAACGTTCGGGGTTGATATTGGGGAGTGCCATCGTTACGGAGCGATTAGAGTTTGAGTGTACCCCGAAGACCCGCTTTGGCAGCTTCGTTCAGGAGGTATTTTTTATTGATCTTGTGAAGCACAGCGTAGACAGAGTCCCGGTTTTCGTTCAGGCCGGACAACGTAATTTGCCGCCCTGCTTGGTCATAATGCAGACGTAGCATTTCGTTCGGATAATTCGGATTACGGTTTTTAAGCGTCAATACGTGCTTTATCGAATCAATCTGATAGCTGTAATAATGTCGTCCGGCGGAACCAGCCTGTTCATAGGTGCGCGACGTATCGTCCCGATGAATTTGCTCGATATTGGCTCGGTCGAGAATGACAGGACGGTTTGACTTAATACTGATAGTGTTCCAGGTCTCGAATACAACATCCTGCCAGCGTACCGAATCGGTGTTGGAGTAGGGAATGGACTTACCCGCCAGTGTAAACTCGGCTACGTCATAAATTCCAGCCGCTCCGGGCAGGCCAGGCGTTTGCGGAAACAGGTACGGTCCCGTTTTATACGCTGCGTGCGTTTTGTAGCCGTACAGGAAGACAGCAAAGAAAATGAACGCACTTTTGAGCGCCAGTCGACCGTAACGCTGCCACTGCTCTTTGAAAACAGGCTGAAAGCGATTGGGCGCCGTGGGTTGCTCAAGCGAAACCAGCCGAAACAGCCGAACAGCGTCGAACGCAAACAAGACCAGCGCGAACGTAGTAAGCAGAAAACTGTAGATGTATTCTCCGCCCTCGTAAGCCAGATTCGACATAAAAATGTTACCGAGAAACGGAATGATAATCAGCGTACCGATGGTCGTGGTTTTGCGGTTGAGAAGCAGCAAACCGCCAAGAATCTCAACCAGTCCCAGAAAGGATTCGTAGGAAGGAACAACGCCTAAGCTCAGTGAAAACAGCTTCCAGGCCGTGAAATCGCCATAGTGCGTGTTGAGGTTGCTGATGGACGGAAGCGGAGCCTGCAACGGAAATAACTTGATAAATCCATACGCAATGACACCAATCGCCAGCCGGTAACGTAGCACCACCCGAAGCCAGTAATAAAGCTCGTTATAATCAGTACGTTTCGAATCGCGAAGGCTCCAGACTATTGTACCAATTATGGCAATCAGCGCCACAACGGCCCAGTTAGCGAACGTATCGACGGGACCGAAAAAGTGAGGAGCGTAGCGCGACAGGTTGAAAAGGTCACGGTAATAGTAAGTGCCCCAATCAATTGTAAACAGATCACGGTAAAACTTCCAGTCGAGCGGAACGGCCTGAATGAGGAAATAAAGAAAGGCAAATCGGAAAAGCTGTCGTTCGCCCTTTGTCCAGACGGGTTGTTGAGCGGATTGATCGTTGGCCATCGGTCGATTAGTTAATTATCAAAATCTATAGAATTAGTATTTTATCGCAGTCAAGTAATCAATCATAGCGTGGTGGTGGTCGTGGGGGGGGGGGGGGGGGGGCGGAGCCACCCGCACACCCCACAAAAAAAAAAAAAAAAA
>NZ_JBMDWV010000109.1:0-34285 GCF_048594605.1 Spirosoma sp. | reverse complement strand
GCTACGGCAATCAGATATTCCAGTACGTTGTTCTGCACAGCCGGACCGTAGCAAAGCACTGGCCCATCGCCACATTTCAGGTCGCCCTGCTCTTTTTTATCGTATTTCGGTGATTGCGTATCGTGCGTTACGTCGGTACAGATGGCAAGATCAGGTTTTAGTCGGCGGGCAATCATCTCAGCACCGCGCAATCCGATTTCTTCCTGTACAGCATTCACTACGTAGAGCGTGAACGGCAGCGTTACGTTGTTTTCTTTCAGCAGCCGTGCCACTTCGGCAATCATAAAACCACCCATGCGGTTGTCGAGCGCCCGGCCAACGTAGTAGCGGTTGTTCATTTCCGTTAGCCCATCCACGAACGTGCAGACCGTACCGACATGAATGCCCATGTCCAGCACTTCCTGTTTGGTGGCGGCACCTACGTCGATGAACAGATCCGTTACTTTGGGAGCCGTGTCTTTCGCGAGGTCGCGCACGTGAATGGCCGGCCAGCCAAACACACCTTCTACAATTCCCTTTTTCGTATGCAGATTGACCCGCATCGACGGCGCAATCAGCGCGTCGGAGCCGCCGTTCCGTCGGACGTACAGATAACCATCGTCGGAAATGTAATTGACAAACCACGAAATCTCGTCGGAGTGCGCTTCAATGACTACTTTATAGTCTTTCCCCGGCCCGATGACGCCAACGGCGGTGCCATACGTATCGACGATGTATTCGTCAATATAAGGTTTGAGGTAATCCAGCCAAATTTGCTGCCCCGACGATTCGAAGCCGGTGGGAGAGGGGTTGTTGAGATACTTATACAGGAATTCTTTACTCTGTTCGTTCATGTAAGCTATCAGCTAATTTTCTTGTCAGGAAAACAACGTAGTACACGCATTTTGTTGTATCCCTTATTCTGGTGAAGTCCGGTGCTACGTTATTCCAATGTCAATAATAACCCAAAACACCCCATTCTACAAACGTTGTTTTCGATGGGAAAGGCATAATTAGTCAGGTAGTTAGCTTACGTTTTGCTTCTTCGACCGAATCCACAAAATTTATCCGCCCTACCTTGTTGCTCTCGAATATAAAATCGCGCAGACTTTTACTGGTATATGCCGAAAAATCACCAACGATGGCTAACTGAGCGCGATACGTAGAAAACTTCTGGAGTATTTCGCCGGCAATTCCTGATTTCAGCTCAAAAAAATCGGGCGTAAGAATTTCTTTCGGAATGATAATTTTGTCGGCTCCCTGATAGGCGCAGTTGGCCAGCAAATCCAGGGCATCCTGGGCGGAATGCAACACAACATTGTCGGTTTGAATTTCGGCCAGCGTGGTCTCGCCAACCGTTACCAGGTTTATATGCATACGTAATGAATTATCGGAGGAATAATGGCTCTGAATGACTGATAATCACCAACCCTAAAACCCAATGCGTTCCCGCTTCTGTTCAACCCCCATTGATCGGAGAACTTCCAGAGCGATACGTTCGTCGTACTTTTTCTTCCAGTATTCGGCTTCCAGACGGAGTTTGTCTACTTCAAGTTGCTGTTTCTCGACGGTCAGACGTAGCGTTTCGAGTTCATGATTCAACACGGCATCTGTTTTTACTTCCACAACCTGCGCCGAAATCGCTTCGTCGGTGAGCAACGTAACGGGCGCTACGTCCAGAACCTGGGCAATCTGATTCAGTCGCGAAAGCGTCAGATCGGTTTTGCCGCGTTCAATGTCTCCATAAGCCGTCGTTGACAGATTAAGCAGATCGGCCATGTTTTCCTGCGATAAACCACGCTGGAGCCTTTGGAGTCGTATTTTTTCTGCGATGGAAATCTTCATATCAAGTAGCGACGATAAAATCTAAACTCAAACTGACAGGGTTTTTCGAGAGGATAACGCAAATTTGTAACGAAACGATTCTCGAACTTACACCAAGTATTCTTGGTTTTCAAATTAACGAAGTAAACCCCGATTATGAATTACGAAAAAGAATTCCGCAATTTCGCCGTACATCATATGGGCCTGAATGGGCTAACGGTGGACGGTTACATGAATCATACCGTTAATAATCTTCAGGTTGAAAACATGACCCGCTCGGTTATTGAAGAACGGCCCATGAACTTCCGTGAAGTAGACGTATTCTCCCGACTAATGGCCGACCGCATTATTTTTATGGGGCTGCCTGTCGATGATAACATTGCCAACATCATTGTAGCCCAGTTGCTGTTTCTGGAGTCGGCTGATCCGAAAAAAGATATCCTGATGTACCTGAACAGCCCCGGCGGCTCGGTTTATGCTGGCCTGGGTATTTACGATACCATGCAGTACGTTCGGCCCGACGTAGCTACGGTTTGTACAAGCCTGGCCGCTTCGATGGGCGCGGTGTTGCTGGCGGGTGGTGCTGCCGGAAAACGGTCGGCTCTACCACACGCCCGGATCATGATTCACCAACCATCAGGTGGTGCACAGGGCCAGTCGGTTGATATTGAAATCACAGCACGCGAGATCGTTAAACTTCGCGAAGAGCTGTACGAAATTCTGGCTCAACACTCTGGTAAAACAGTTAAACAAATCGAAAAGGACTCAGATCGCGATAAGTGGATGCGCGCTGAAGAAGCCAAAGAATACGGTTTGATCGACGAAGTATTACGTCGGGAGAAATAGACGTAGTACGCGCGTACCAGACGACCAAATCGTTATTCTGTTTGACGATGTGGCGGCCAGTTAATAATTTTGTAACCTACGAATGACTCAGGTTCGCCTGAGTCATTTTTTTTACCGAAGTTTAAGGTAATAATTCCGTAACAGACTAGTCAACCAGAGACAGCCGACAGGAAATCGAGCTTGTTCGGGTCTGGTACATTCAGCTTACTATACTGCAAAGGTTCATGCCACAAACCAGTTGCTCGTTCTGTGGACGGCGCAAAAACGAAGTGATGCTGCTGCTGTCGGGTATCGACGCACACATCTGTAATTACTGCATTGAGCAGGGGCACCAGGTGGTGCTGGAAGAGATGCGACCCAAGCGCAGTGAACCCACCGAGGTGAACATTAATCTCATCAAGCCCGTCGACATGAAACGGCATCTCGACCAGTACGTTATTGGGCAGGATGAGGCCAAGAAAGCCATTACGGTGGCTGTATATAATCATTATAAGCGGTTGATGCAGCCCAAATCCAGCGATGACGTAACGATTGAGAAATCGAACATTATCATGGTGGGCGAAACCGGTACGGGTAAAACGTATCTGGCCCGTTCGATTGCCAAAATTCTGGAAGTGCCGTTCTGTATTGCCGATGCTACGGTTATTACAGAAGCCGGTTACGTTGGTGAAGACGTAGAAACGATTCTGACACGTTTGCTGCAAGCGGCTGATTATAACGTAGAAGCGGCTGAACGAGGTATCGTCTATATTGATGAGATTGATAAAATTGCCCGTAAATCAGATAATCCCAGTATCACCCGCGACGTGAGTGGGGAGGGCGTACAGCAGGCCCTGCTGAAATTACTCGAAGGATCGGTTGTGAACGTACCACCACAGGGTGGACGCAAACATCCGGATCAACGCCTGATTGCGCTCAATACCGAAAATATTCTGTTTATCTGCGGGGGAGCGTTCGATGGTATTGAGCGGCATATTACCAAACGTATCAATACCCGTCCGATTGGTTTCTCCGGAGACCGGCGGCTCAACGATAGCCTGGAGCGCGGACATTTGATGCGCTACATCTCGGCACTTGATCTGAAATCGTTCGGACTGATTCCTGAGCTTATTGGTCGACTTCCGGTACTGACACACCTCGAACCGCTGGATCGTAATGCGCTGATGCTGATTCTGACGGAACCCAAAAATGCCATCACCAAGCAGTACAATAAGTTATTCAGCATGGAGGGTATTACGCTTCACTGGGACCCTAGTGCGTTAAATTACATTGTCGATCAGGCGTTGCAGTACGGTCTTGGCGCTCGTGGCTTACGGTCTATATGCGAATCCATCATTATGGATGCCATGTTTGAGTTGCCTTCACAAACCAATGTCAAAGAGTTGACTGTCAGTCTGGAATACGCCCGGGAGAAGTTTGGGAAATCTGATACGTATCAGCTTCGCTCGGTAGCCTGACGATTTTATAAACAGTACAAAAAAAGAGCCCTAACGATCTGGTAAGAAGTTGGGGCTCTTTTTTGTTGCGTAATTTTTTAAACTACTTTTCAAGAAAGCAGTTTACCGATTGATAACTCATTCGTTACACCTAATTTATAGTTTATCATGAAAATTAATACTCAAAAACTTCTTGCTGGTTTCTTCATGATCGCTGCATTTACTTCGTGCAGTCGCCCCACCGCTTATTTCCAGCCAAGTGCCCGAGAACATTTTGCCACCAATACTGCAAAGCCTGAATCTGCAAAGCCTGTTGAGGCACCTGCGCCAGCTGCAGTGACTCCGGCCGTTGCCGCTGCGCCTGCTGAGCAGGTTACTCAAGCGAACGCGGCTCTTGATCAGGTCGATGCACTGGTACGTAACGACAGTAAACTGGCTGCTGATAAGTCTGTTCAGAAGCGCTTAAATCGCGTCCGGACATTACTGGCTACGACCTCGGCAAAAAACAATCTATCTCCTACTGGAACAACTGCTCCTAAAAAAATGAACCTGGTGGAACGATTGATGGTGAAAAAAATGAATAAAAAAATAAGCAAACAACTGGCTCCGGCTAACCCGGAAAAAGCTATGATCAGTACCGGTACGTTAGCAGTAGGTGCTGTACTGGTAATTGTAGGGTTGTTGCTATTATTGTTAACGACGGGGACGGGCGTAACCGTGGGCGTTATTTCCTTACTTGTCGGTGCCGTTATCTTGCTTGTCGGTTTGTTATAGAGCCTCACAATCAGTCAGTAAGAACAGGTAAGTAATAACTGCAGAGCCCTGTAAAGCCAGAAAGAACAGACTTTACAGGGCTCTTTTTGAAAGTTTTCATCCGAATTAAACTAATTTTTTTAGTTAGTAGCCTAACAAACTAAACGAGTTGTAGTTGAAGAGGATGTTGTCTCAATCGTTCACTTTAAAACCCATATTTATGAGTACGTTTTCTAAATACCTTTTCTCCGCTCTGGTAGGAACAGCCCTGATTTCGTCCTGCAGCCGTCCAGTCGCTTATTTCCAGCCAACGGCTCGCGAACAATTTAAGTCGGTCCAACCTGAAGCAGTAGCTGTCGCTACGCCAGCACAAACGGTTGAAGCTACGCCGGTAGAAACATCAGCTCCTGCCGTTGCCGTTGCAGAAACTGAGCAAGTTAAGCAAACGAAACAGGCAGTCGATCAACTGGATGCCTACGTGCGCAACGACAGCAAACTGGCTTCGAACAAGAAGCTGACCAAGCGTATGGATCGTCTGAACCAATTGCTGTCAAACGCTACGACGAAAGCAGCAGCTCCGGCCAGTGCGGCTTCTACCAAAAAAGCAACTCTTATGGAACGGATGATGCTGAAGAAGCTTGATAAAAAAATCAAGAATCACGTAGCACCCGATGAAGCAAAAGCGATGAACTCGAACGTGCGGTTAGGACTTATCATTGGCCTTGTTGGTCTGCTGTTATGGCTGCTGGGCGGTGGTAGTGTGCTGTCTGTTATCGGTATCATCGGCTTCGTTGTTGGCGTCGTCCTCATTCTGCTGGGTGTTATCAATACGTAGACTCCTGAATGAAGCCCAATAATAATAGCGTGGTTCTTGTCCACGGACACGGCGTAGATGCTTCCATCTGGAACGGCATCTACGCCGATTTGTCGTTGGAGGCTAACGTATTAAAACCCGATTTCTCCCGGTTGAATAACCACACAACAATTGAGGCTTATGCGGAAGAGTTGTATGGTCATTTGCAGTCGGCACAAATAGATAAAGTTATACTGGTTGGGCATTCAATGGGTGGGTATATAGCCCTGGCCTTTGCTGATCAGCATCCTGAGATGATACAGGGTTTGGTCTTATACCATTCCACTGCCACGGCCGACGATGAAGCCCGGAAGGAAGCGCGCAGGCAGGCCATTGAAGAACTACAGAAAAATGGAACGGCTCCGTTTATCCGGAAACAAATGCCAAAAATGGTTGCTCCTGCCTATCCGGCTGAGAAAACCCAGGCCCTGATTGATCGTTTTGAGCAGTTGCCCGCCGACGCGCTTGTTGCAGGTTTGAAAGCGATGGCTGCTCGCCCAGACCGAACCCATGTACTACGTAACGCCCAATTTCCGATTTTGCTGGTATTAGGACAGGAAGATCAGGTAATTCCTTATGAGAAAGTGGCAAAACTTGCTGAACTTTCTAGTCAGGTGAGTGTGGCACCCGTAAACGAAGCAGGTCATTTGAGTATGGTCGAACAGCCTGACGTTGCCATAAGCATATTAAGATCGTTTGTTGATAAATTTTAGGGAGAACCAATTATGAAGAAAAAGGAAGCTCACGCGAGCTTCCTTTTTGCGTTTTGGCCCCTTTTTCCATTGATTATCCGTAAACTTGCACCTTCATTTAAGCGAACCCATCGGATAGCCTCACCTATTCTGAAAAGGGTTGTATCTACAACAAAATGGCTGAGTTATTTAACGTTTATCCGCTATACGACATAGAGCCCGTCCGCGCCCAGGGAAGTTATCTGTGGGATGTTGACGGCACTCGTTATCTTGATTTGTACGGTGGTCATGCGGTGATTTCCGTTGGGCATACGCACCCGCGCTACGTTCAGGCGCTAACTGATCAGTTGCATAAAATTTCGTTTTATTCCAACTCCGTTCAGATTCCGCAGCAGCAGGAACTCGCAGATAAACTGGGTGCTCTTTCAGGTCATCCGGATTATTCACTCTTTTTGTGTAACTCCGGTGCAGAAGCGAATGAAAACGCCCTGAAACTGGCATCATTTTATAATGGTCGGACGAAAGTAGTAGCGTTCAGGAAGAGTTTTCATGGGCGGACTGCTGGAGCCGTTGCTGTTACAGATAATCCGGCTATTGTAGCACCTGTCAATTACAATCAGCACGTTACGTTCCTGCCTTACAATGATGCGGAGTCAGCTCAGGCTGGTATTACGTCGGAAACCTGTGCCGTTATTGTAGAAGGCATTCAGGGTGTAGGGGGCATTCAGGTGGCTACCGACGAGTTTTTACAGGCGCTCCGCCAGCGTTGCGACGAAACCGGCGCCATTCTGATTCTGGATGGGGTTCAGTGCGGGTATGGTCGTTCGGGGAAGTTTTTTTCGCACCAGTTCAGCGGTATCGAAGCGGATATTATTTCGATGGCCAAAGGGATGGGTAACGGATTCCCGATTGGGGGCATCTTGATCTCGCCAAAATTTAAAGCCAGCTACGGATTGCTCGGTACTACGTTCGGGGGGAACCATCTGGCCTGTAGGGCCGCTATTGCCGTTCTTGACATTATGAAAGACGAAGAACTGATGGAGAATGCTACGCGAATGGGTAATTATTTCATGGAGGGCATTCGTCAGATTGGTGGCTATAAAGAATTGCGTGGTCGTGGCCTGATGATTGGTATCGAGTATGATTTTCCAGTTGAAGCGTTACGTAAGACGTTGCTCTTTGAACATAAACAATTTACGGGGGTTGCCGGAAAAACAATCATCCGATTGCTCCCGTCGCTGGCCATTGGCGTCGATGAAGCCGATCAATTTCTGGAAGCGTTACGGGTAAGCTTAAACGCGAAAGCAGAGGTTTAACGCTCAATAATGTAAAGTATCTCTAGCCACCAGAATATTAGGGTTGCTAGGAGAATAGACAAAAATGGATATCATACCCTTTTTGTAACCTATAACATCAGGTGGACACCTGTAAATAGGTTCCGTAAGCTAGTCATTAGTATTACTGTTAGGTATGAAATATTGATTCATAAATTTACGTAAATCATGAAAATTCTTTGAGTGATTTTCGAGAAAAACTTCAGCCGTGCAATCTTGAACTCGGATAATTCTATTCATTGGAAGCGGTTTGAGTTTTGTACGACAAAGCTAAAGACGACTTTAGAGGCTAACAAAATCGGTAACTCCTTTTGATTATAACAATCTGTATGAGATCAATACGGTTTGTTCAGCTACTTTTGCGAAAACTATTTACCAAAATGAATTGGCAAGAATACATTCACTCAGACGAAAGCGTACTGCTGGGAAAACCTGTCATCAAAGGAACACGGCTTTCCGTTGAGTTTTTGCTGGAACGGCTGGCTGATGGCTGGACCGAACAGGACTTAATGGACAATTATCCGCGCCTGACGAAAGAAGCCCTGCAAGCTGTTTTTGCCTATGTGTCGGCTGCCATGAAAGACACGCTGGTTTATTTTCCAACGACTAACTTCCGTCAGGCTTAATGAGGTTTCTGGCCGACGAAAATTTTCCAATAACTGCGTTCAGAATTCTGCTTGAGACTGGCTACGACATCAAGCATGTTGCCTTTGAAATGCCCAGCGTGAAAGACACCGACGTAACAGATTTTGCCATTACAGAAAACCGTATTATTCTTACGTTTGATGGCGACTATGGGACGTTAATTTTTAAGTTTGGATATTGTCCGCCAGGAGTTGTTTATTTTCGATTACAAAATATTACACCAGATGAGCCTGCTCATATTGTCATGAACTTTCTGAAACAAGCTTATCCTCTTGAACATATGCTTACGGTGGTTGAAAGTGATAAAATACGGCAACGACGTATTCAATAGTTAGAGGCTTTTGGGCCGCTTATCAACAACCATTCCATTGCGACTTTGCTCCTTTAACGCTAATGACCAATTTTCTTTCCCTCGCCGACGTCACAGATATTGACGCCTTAATTCAATCCGGCCTTACCTCGAAAGCGAATCCTTTTGCCGATCAGCATCTGGGCAAAAACAAAACCATCGGCCTGATTTTCTTTAATTCGAGTTTGCGGACACGTTTGAGTACCCAAAAAGCCGCTCAGAATCTGGGGATGAACGTAATGACAATGAACGTCGGTCAGGATAGCTGGGGGTTAGAAATGGAAGAAGGCGTTCTCATGAATGCCGATAAAGCTGAACACGTTCGTGAAGCAGCCGCCGTTATGGGGCGTTATTGCGATATAATCGGGATTCGGGCCTTTGCTGAGTTGACTGATCGTGATAAGGATTATCGGGAGCAGGTGATGCACCAGTTTGCTAAATATGCTAAAGTACCTATCGTAAATCTGGAATCGGCAACGCGCCATCCGCTGCAATCGCTGGCTGACTGTATTACTATTGAGGAAGCAAAGACAGTTGTCAAGCCAAAGGTCGTTTTAACGTGGTTACCGCATTTTAAACCTTTGCCTCAGGCAGTGGCCAATTCTTTTTGCGAGTGGATGAATGCGCGGGTTCAGTCAGGAAATGTTGAGTTCGTTGTCACACACCCAGAAGGCTATGAACTCGCTCCTGAGTTTGTTGGTAACACCCCTGTGATCTATAATCAGGATGAAGCTTTCGAAGGAGCCGATTTTATTTATGGAAAAAACTGGTCTTCCTATACGCATTACGGCCAGGTGTTAACACAGGACCCTTCATGGGCTGTAACTATGAATGATTTGCGGCTAACAAACAACGGAAAGTTTATGCACTGCCTGCCCGTACGACGTAATCTGAAAGTAGCCGATGAAGTGCTAGATAGTTCGCATTCGCTTGTTATTGAACAGGCTGCCAATCGGGAATGGTCGGCACAGGCCGTTTTGAAGGAAATTTTGAGAAATTTGATATAACGCAGAACTGCGGGGCGTACTGGGTTATTAGTTGAATTGCTCCGTTTAAATAAAAATGCAGACACTGACCGTAGTTAAAATTGGCGGGAACGTAATTGATGATTCAGCGGCTTTGAATCGATTTCTGGCCGCTTTTTCCGGATTGACAGGTGCCAGAATTCTCATTCATGGTGGCGGTAAAATTGCTACACAGATGGCCGCTAAACTGGGCATTGAAACAACAATGGTTGATGGCCGACGTATCACTGACCAGTCAATGCTCGACGTAATAACTATGGTATATGGTGGACTGGTCAACAAACAGATCGTCGCTAAACTTCAGGCATTAGATGTAAATGCTATTGGCCTGACTGGAGCTGATGCCAGTACTGTACTCGCCAGAAAACGTCCGGTTAAAGACATTGACTATGGAATGGTAGGTGATATAGAAGAGGTCGATTCCGGGCAGATACAGTTTTTTCTGCGTCAGGAGTTAACCCCCGTTTTTGCGCCTATAACCTATAGTGAATCGGGAGAACTGCTTAATACCAACGCGGATACGATGGCCTCAGCAATTGCTGTTGACCTGACACGGCATAATGACGTAACGTTGGTTTATTGTTTCGAGAAAAAAGGTGTTTTGAAAAATCCTGATGATGATAGTAGCGTCATCAATGAACTTAATCCCGGTCAATATAGTGAGTACAAAGCAGCCGGGACGATCAATAAAGGAATGATTCCGAAATTAGACAATGCGTTTAAGGCGCTGGAAAATGGCGTAAAGAGGGTAATTATCTGCCATGCCGACGAGCTTGCGGCAGCTGTTAATCAAAGTGCTGGCACAACGTTGACATTATAAATGAAAAAAGGCGGCTCATGAACCGCCTTTTTTCATTTATAATGTCAGGAAACTATGCTATTTCTCAGCGAGCAGATGAGCAACGCGCCGAACACCAACGAAACGACGCTGGTAGTAACTGGCGTGAAGATAATCGTAGCGAACTCCGCCATTCCATGCTGAATGGATAAATTTGATCTGATCGCCAATAACTTCTGTAATCAAGCCTACATGACCGATGCGATTGCTTCCGGCGCTTTGCCCTTTAAAAAGAATGAGATCGCCGGGTTGTGCTTCTTTCTTTGTAACAGCCTCACCAACATTGCCCTGAGCCGAACTTGAGTGAGGTAGCAGAACACCAAAGTGCTTAAAGCAGAAACGTGTAAAACCAGAGCAGTCGAATCCGTGGGTAGTTGATCCGCCGGAGCGGTAACGAGTCGATAAATGATCCTTAGCGAAGCTGATGACGTTCTTCACAAGAGGAAGCTGCTCATAGAACTTTTCTTTTTTTGACGTTACGGTGGGTACCTCAGTTACGATGGGTACGATTTGTGCTTTGACAATGCCAAACGAGACAGTGCATATCGCTGTCAGGAGCATTTTCCGTATCATAGAGTAAGGGTCAAATCCAAGTTACGTACTATAAAAGTACAGATAACTGGTTTAACTACCTACAGAATGAGGAAACTTTTCTACACAGCTTACGAAATTTTCTGTGCCAGTTTTCGTAAAACGCTGAGAGTAAGAGCGCTAAATTTCAAAGTGGCAATACAGATATTTGGATAGTATCTATGCAGTGAAATAAGAATTGCCTATTCAGTCTTTGTAACTTAGTGAACGTAACGCCTAATTCACAAAGACCGAATAGGCCTGAAATTCATCGTAAAGCTTAACGGGTTGTATGATCGTTAGTTCTAAAACCAGCCAGCGCCCGGAATACGGAAAGGCCAGGGAATAGAAGCCAGTATAAGCAGTAAGCCTATTCCGTAGAAAATGCCTACCAGACGATGTTTGGTCGTATCGTTGGTGGCCCGTTTAGAACGCGAATACCCAATTGTAATAAGAACAATGGCGATTAACATACCAACCGTATGCTCTACACTGTAGAAGCGATAAAACTTGTCGCTCATCTGACCAAAATCGACCTTTGGACTAATGAACAACAGGGCCAGTCCCAATAGCAATTGGGTATGTACAGAAATAAGCGTGAACAGGTATAATTTGCGGTTGCCGTCGGTATAACTGTTTCTACCCTGCCAACGGCTAATTGCGGTTACTACAGCAGCTAACAGTAGAACAAGGGCTATCCATCGAAGGCCTGAGTGAGCGTGTACTAATCCAGGATACATAAGTCAGGTTTGTTTAATGACGAATTGATTGGCAAAGAAACAACCAAACCGCCAACTTACCGTACCAATTCGTTGTTTGTCGCTATATGATTCTCTATAACACTACGTATAGTGTGGCCAGTGAGGTGGCTACCGACTGGCTTCACTGGATGAAACGGTTTTTTGTTCCAGCCGTGGTCGCGACTGAATTACCGGCAGGCTACAAAATTCTTCGCTTATTAACCGAGCTTGACAACGGGGGCGTAACGTACTCCGTTCAGCTTGATTTCAAATCGATGGATGACTATCTGACTTATCAGGAGAGCCATTCGGATTCGCTACGTCAGCGCATTCAGCACCGCTTCGGCAATCAATTCGTGTCGTTTGATACGTTACTGGAAGAGGTATAAAGATTTGATAGTTAATCAGTTAAAAGAATGGGGATTTATTTGTGACTTAAAGGTCGTTAGAATCAAAATGCCTTAGTATTATTGTTCTGCGATTTAGACACTTATCTGCGAGTGATTAGCAAATGAAAAATAGAATTAAGAAGCCTCTACTTATTGTTGAGAGATCATGTATAGCAAGACCATTAGCGTTATTTGCCACCTTATGGTTAATTACATTCTCTGCCTTGGCTCAGGGCAACGGTGCTGATCCTGCTGTCATTAGCGTCGATTTAGTACCCGCGCCCCTGGCAAATGTTGGTTCTACCTTTTCTATATATTTCACTATAGGTAATACTGGGGCGGGAGAGATTATGGGTGACAGTGATGCTGAACGGATGGGCTTTTATGTTGACTTAAAAAAATGTATCCCTAATCCGGCTAACGTGTCGGCCGTCTCAGGATCGATTCTTAATTCGTTTGATGTCACCTATGATCCGATTTTAAACCGATTCAATGGGCGGCAGAAGCTTGGCGTTAAACTACCTTTTGCTACAGTTCGGCGATTCATCGCTTCTGTAGTCGTGACGCAGGCCTCTAACTTCACAGCTATCAATGATATCGGAGCAACTTGTACCATTATTCCCAATTCAAATTCACTTGGACTCAATGGGTATGTAGGCCAGCCGATAGAAGATGATTTTGCTAAAATCTTTACCCATACCATGTACACCACGGGGGCGCCTTTGCCTGTTTCCCTTATTAGTTTCACCGCTCAGGCTGAAAAGAATCAGACGGTGTTAGTAAAATGGACTACCAGTTGGGAGAAGTCCAATAAAGGGTTTATTGTTGAGCGAAGTAAGGATCTAAAAAGTTTTGAAACCGTCGGTAGAATACCAGAAGTGGCGGGTACGAATAGCAGTACAAAAGCCTACCAGTTTGTTGATCAACACCCAACTCGAGGAACGAGTTATTACCGCTTAAAACAGGTCGATCTGGATGGAAGTACGTATACTTATAAAGCGGTGTCCGTAAAAGTAGACGGCTGACATGACGGACAAGGTTATAAATTGTTACCGGATCGGACGAAACATAATGAATACAACAATTGGGCTAAATTTAGGTTTAGTTGGATAATAAGCCGTAAATGATCCTAAACAGCTCCAAATCCTATCTAATCAGGCTGTTCGACCAAACAAAAGAGATTATTTGTTGATTATTAGGTTATACGGTACCCTAATTAGATAACTCAACAAGTATGACGAATAATGTAAATCGGATCAGTGTTCAAACTAATTCGCATCCAGAAACCATTAATCTGGATTCTGCAAACGTGTGGGGACATAACCCTAAACACGTAGCGTTCATTGGTGATTACCTTCCTCGTCAGTGCGGAATTGCTACGTTTACATCCGATTTGTATAAATCTTATGACGAATTTATTCCTGATGCCAATCCATTGGTCGTATCGGTTAATGATACAACTGACGGATATGAGTATCCTGGTGAAGTTCGTTACGATTTTTATCAGCATGATCAGGATGCTTATCGTAAAGCCGCTGAATTCCTGAATTCGAAAGACGTTGATGTTGTATGTCTACAGCACGAGTACGGCATCTTTGGCGGACCAGCAGGAAGCTACATTCTGACGTTGCTACGTAATCTGACAATGCCCGTTGTCACTACGTTTCATACGATACTCAAAGACCCCAACGAAGAGCAACTGCTGGTACTGAAAAGTATTGCCGATCTGTCGTCCCGGGTTATTTGCATGTCGGAGAAAGGCCGGAATTTCCTGATTAATATTTACGAGATTCCTGAATCGAAAATTGACGTAATTCCACACGGCATTCCAGATATGCCTTTTGTCGATCCTCATTTCTACAAGGATAAGTTTGGAATGGAAGGTAAGCAAACCATACTGACATTTGGATTGCTATCGCCAAACAAGGGTATTGAAAACGTCATTAACGCCTTACCACGTATTGTCGAACAGCATCCGAACGTAGTCTATATGGTATTGGGGGCAACCCATCCGCATCTGTTGAAGCACGAAGGGGAAGCGTATCGCAACAGCCTAAAGAAGCTGGCGGCTGATCTGGGCGTTCGGGACCATGTTCGGTTCTACAACCAATTCGTCGAATTAGAAGATCTGCTGGAATATCTTGGATCTGCCGACATATACATCACACCTTACCTGAATCCAGCTCAGATTACCTCGGGAACCTTGTCGTACGCTTTTGGTTGTGGCAAAGCGGTTGTGTCAACACCCTACTGGCATGCCGAAGAGCTTCTCGCGGATGGCCGGGGCGTATTGGTGCCTTTTGGCGATTCTGAAGCCATTGCGGATCAGATCATCAACTTGCTGACAGATGAACCCGTACGTCATGCAATACGCAAGAAAGCGTATATGATGGGACGTGAGATGATCTGGAAACAGGTTATTCAGTCATATGCACAGTCGTTTATGCAGGCCCGGCAGGAGCGTATGAGTAATATCAATAGTCAGGTTCCCTACAGTTCAGGAGCACACAGCAGCGCCGTATTTAAGCTGCCCACCCTCCGGCTTGATCATTTATTCCGACTGACAGATTCAACCGGAATTGTGCAGCATGCCCGTCATCATCTGCCTTATTACGAAGAAGGCTACTGCACCGACGATAACGCCAGAGCGCTGATTCTGACCCAGATTCTGAAGGAAACGGGTATGAGCGATCAGAAACTGGACAAAGCCGCCGACAATTACTGCGCTTTTATCAATCATGCGTACACGGATGAACATCGGCGCTTTCGTAATTTCATGAGTTACGACCGCCGGTGGCTGGAAGAAGTTGGTTCTGATGACAGCACTGGTCGAACCATCTGGGCACTAGGTACCTGCATTGGGCGCTCAACGGAACGTAACACAGTAACGTGGGCCATGAGCTTGCTGGAGAATGTACTGCCTACTGTCGTTAACATGAGTTCGCCACGTGCCTGGGCCTTTGCCTTGCTGGGTATTCATGAGTATCAAAAGAAATTTAACGACGACCGGTTGGCCAAAAACATTCAGCGTCAGTTACTTGACAAATTAGTTTTCCGGTACACCGAAACCGCTACCGAAGACTGGCCCTGGTTTGAGAACACATTGTCTTACGATAACGCCGTACTGGCACAAAGTCTGCTACGTTCCGGCGACGAGCGGCTGATGGCTATCGGGTTAAACGCACTACGTTGGCTTGTTGATTTGCAAACGGCTCCGAATGGGCATTTTCAGCCGATCGGTTCAAACGGTTTTTACACCAAAGGTCATCCCCGCGCTTATTTTGATCAGCAGCCGCTGGAAGCGCAAAGTACCATGTCAGCTTGTCTGGCTGCTTTTGAAATGACAGGCGATGAGGAGTGGCATCGCATTGCAATTCGTGTTTTCAAATGGTTTTTAGGGCTTAATGACCTGAATCTGCCGATGTATGACCAGCAAACCGGCGGTTGCCGAGATGGGCTTCACATCGACCGTGTCAATCAGAATCAGGGCGCAGAATCTACCTTATCGTACTTACTGGCTTTGGCTGAGCTATATGCAATCCAGAAACAGCGCGCTGTGGTGAAACCAGTCAACGTAGTGCTTCCTGCATTATTGAATGGATAAATAAGTAAGTCGACTCAATACTTCTTAACAGAAGACGCCGAAAACAATTTATACGGATTTATCCGGTCCGTAACTTGTTTTCGGCGTCTTCTTCGTTCTACTTTGTGTCAACTAAACACACAATTTTGACAGCTAATGAGTATAAAAGCCACTCGAACCGGTATCGTTCTTCGACCCGATCCTACCCGGGTTTTATTTCGACCATTTGAATTAGGCAGTGCAACCCGCACACTAAAAATTATTGCGCGGGTAGGAGGGATGACGGACGAAGAAGTCGATCAAAAACTCGATGAAGTTATTCGGGAATTTGGAGGCCGTCATTATAAACTTGAGCGTTTTTTGCTGCAGCGGTTCGATCAGATAAAGTCTCAGCTGCTGACGGATGAACCGCTGACCGAAGACCGTAAATTACTACTGGGCGCTTACTTCACGATGGAATATTCGCTCGAATCGGCTGCGCTGTTTAATCCGTCAATGATCTGGCATCCCGACCAGACAAACGTACCGCCAGGTTACAAACGATTCATTCTGAGCTTACGAGCCACGGGCGAAGGGCACGTATCGTCGATTTCCTTTCGGATGGGATATATTGATGAGGCTGGTAAAATTGTATTGCGTAAACCATCGCGCTACGTTACCTCGCCCGACATTGTCCAAAATCACCGATTTAATCGGGGTCAGTTTGAGCGAAAATTATATGAGCTACGCCTGGAAAACAGCATTCAGGAAAAAATGATGACCGGACTAGGCGATGAATTTAGCCTGTCGGAACTCGAAGCTCAGATAAAGCGGGTATCGGCTCAGTATCGTTACAACGCTGAGTATGAAACGATTGCCAGTGGCTTGCTGGCGCTGGCTAAATCGAACTACGAAATTCATTTTGAAGATGACCAGAGCTTGGACGAACGGTGCATTTTTCCGACATCGCCCAATGAAACCAATGGGATCGAAGATGCCCGATTTGTTCAGTTTACGGACGATGACGGCGAAATTACATACTACGCTACGTACACTGCTTACAATGGTCGTGTAACTTTTCCGCAACTGCTGGAAACCAAAGATTTCACCCATTTCAACGTCAGTACGTTAAACGGTGCCGAAGTTAGTAACAAGGGAATGGCCCTGTTTCCCCGCAAGATCAACGGTAGGTACGCTATGATTTCGCGTCAGGATGGCGAAAACATCTATCTGATGTATTCCGACGATCTGTATTTCTGGCAAACAAAAGACCTGATTCTGAAGCCAACGTATCACTGGGAATATGTACAGCTTGGCAACTGTGGCTCGCCTATCGAAACTGAAGAAGGCTGGCTTGTGCTCAGTCACGGAGTGGGTCCTATGCGCAAATATGCTATTGGCGCTTTCCTGCTCGACCTGAACGACCCTAGCAAAGTGATTGGCCGTACTACCGAGCCTATTCTTAGCCCTGATGAAAACGAGCGCGAGGGATACGTACCGAACGTTGTGTACAGTTGTGGAGGACTTGTCAACAATGGTGAGTTAATTATTCCTTATGCCATGGCCGACTATGCCAGCAGCTTTGCAACCGTCAACGTAGCAGAACTTCTGGCCGAGCTGACCGGTAAAAGCAAGCCAACGGAAGTAGCTGCTTCGCAGGAGGAAATTAATGAGAAGTAAACAAAGTATGTCCAAGCCAAACCGCCTGCCAGTATGTACTGGCAGGCGGTTTGGCTTTTGTTAGTCAAGTGGTTATTTATCCCACCAAACTGGCTGGTAAATGTCACCGACAACGATGGCGTTTCGATTGTAATTCCGCTCATCCTGGGGTGTCGGCAGACGTAACGGAACTGCTTTTTTATCCGTGTCCTGGTTCGCTTTCAAAGCGGGGAAACCTGTTCGACGGTAATCGTTATAGCCTTCCGGTAGCGTAAAGAGAGCAACGTACTTCTGGCTTATAATCTTAGCGAGTGTGATGGTTGCGGCAGTTTCGCTAGCCACTGCCTGCTTAAACGCGGCCGGAATAGTTGCTCCAGTAATCCGCTTTACCGAAGCCGCAACGGCTGTGTTGTAAGCGGCTGCGGCTTCGGCTGCTTTCCCTAAGCGAAGTTGCGCTTCGGCTTCAATAAATTTAGCTTCTGCATACGTAGCCAAAGGCGAGGGCGAATCGGGCGAGGCAACCGCTGGACCTGGTTCAGAGGCCGTAGTGCTGTTCGACTCTTCGGGAGCAATACCTGTATAACCGCCTGTATTATCTTTACCTACCAGAAAAGGCAATCGGGGGTCGTTCGTTGTTTTCAGGTAATCCACGAAGAATTTTCCCATTTTAATATAAGCTGGCCTGCTCGACAGAAAATCGTACCATTGGTTATAGTTGCCGGCTACGTCATAAAAAACGGCATTCATATCGAGTGAATCAGTCGTTACTTTGCTCAAAGCAGTCAGCGCCTGTGTCGCGCTACCCGTCGGATCGACCTGGCTGAGCCGGTTAGCGTAGCGCGCTTTGAGTATGTAAGCCGCGTTGATCCAGCCATTTACGTTTCCATGAAAGATAATGTCGTCGGCAGCTGGCAGAAATTGATTCGCGGTTTGCGGCTGACTAAGATTCGTAATGGCTTCATCAAGCAACGACTGAATTCCCTTAATGACATCCTCCTGCTTTTCGTACTTCGGCTGCGAATTACCCTGTAGTCCCTGAGCCGCTTCAGTAAACGGAATGTCGCCCCAAAAATCGGTGGCGAGCCCAAAGTTCATAGCCATAAGTACTTTCGCCATACCAGAATAATACGGATTACCCTGTCCGTACGTATCCAAAAGCGTGCGGGTGTTGATCAACGTACCATTATAAATTGTACCCCACTCATTCACAACATCCGTTTCGGTAATGATGTATTGACCAAATGTTTCCAGCTGTGCTTGATTACCAGCCACTTGTTGAGCCAGTACGCCACCAATTCGGGCAATCTGACCACTGTAAGCGGCAAACGTAGCAACTTCAGCGCCCGACAGTAACAGCGCGGCTGAAGCCGTCTGCGGATTGTTAGGATTGACGCTGTACTCGTCGAACTGTTTTGTGCAGGAGCTGGCAAATGCTAGTATGCCCAGGACTGCAATGATTATATTCTTCATAATGAGCTTCTTCTGGAAGATTAAAAACCAATATTGACGCCGAAAATAAACGAACGCGTACCGGGGTTGTTGAAGTAATCAAAGCCCTGCAAATTGGAGCCAGCTCCGGTCAGACTCGTTTCCGGGTCTACGCCTTTGTAGTTCGTGTTCAGGTACAGATTCCGGCTGGAAACCGAGAAATCAACGTAGTCGAGGTATTTTTTGAGCTTTAACCGATAGCTCAGCGCTACTTCACGAACCCGAAACCAGTTCACATTTTCAACGAATTGTTCGGCAGCGCCACCACCATCGCCCAGATACTGCCCAAAATACGTCTGAGCTGAAATCGCCTGCGTATTCGCTTCGCCAGAAGCCGTTACTCCAGGAATGACGTAGGTACGCTCACGGTCGGCAGATTCCTGAGTGACGCCAATTCGTTGCAGACGAGCATACGTACCGTTCCAGATGGCGCCCCCTCGCCGAATATCAAGCAGAGCTGTTAACGTAACGCCTTTGTACGTGAACGTATTCCGGATGTTGCTTAGCCAGTTTGGATACGGATTGCCGATATTGCCTTCGGCGGCTTCTTTCAGCGGCACACCGTTCGTACCGATAATCAGTTGACCATCGGCGTTACGTTGCCATTTGCTCCCGTACAGAACACCCAGCGGCTCGCCCACAATGGCGTAGCCACCAATACCCGTAAAAGCAGATTCTAAACTTACATCGGTGACGCCCTCGGTCAGGGCAAGCACTTTGCTGACGTTTTTAGACCAGTTGAGATTAATGTCCCAGCTAAAGGACGGCGTTTTGAGCGCGCTGATTCCCAGCATAACTTCGAGGCCGCGGTTTCTCAGCTGAGCTGCATTCGTATAACTGGCCGCGAAACCAGACGAACTGGCCGTGGGACGTTGGAGCAGAATGTCGACTGTCGTTTGTTGATAAGCCGTTACGTCGAGGTCGATGCGATTCTGTAGAAATTTCAGATTAATACCTGCTTCCAGTCCTCTTACCCGCTCCGGTCTCAAATCGGGGGTCCCAACGATGCCATTATAGTATGAGTAGCCATTTACGCCACCATAAGGAAAGTTTAAACCGTTTGTGAAGCCGTCTGTATAGGAAGGTTTGGTAAAATACGTGCGGGTTCGGTAAGCTACCGGCGGAATACCGGATTCCGCATAAGCCAGGCGCAGTTTCCCGAATGATATCGGCGTATTTTTCAGAACGCTTTCGGTGAATACCCACGATAATGACGCCGACGGATAAAAGAAATTGTTTTTCCGTTCGCGATCGTAAGTTGATGACCACTCATTCCGACCTGTTACGGATAAGTAAAGCTGGTTCGCAAAATCCAGATCGACCTGCCCAAAAACAGCCATCGTTAACCGACGCAAATTATTGGCGTTGGAGGCATACAATTCGGCGGCATTACCCAGATTATAAAAATTCGGTATGGCCAGGTCACGCCCACGGGCGAAGTTTCCAGTAAAGTTGTACGATGTAACGTTATGACCTGCCGTATAGTTAATGCCAAACTTGTCACTAATCCGGTGTTCACCCCGCAGGATTAAATCGCCATATACATCGCGGCTCGTAATGTTTTCGTAGTTGACCTGACCGTAGGTCTGGGCGTTGTCGTCGCCATTCGAACTGATCGCATAAACCTGCCGACGCGCATCCGAATAAGCGTCAACCCCAATTTTATACGTTAGATCGAGGTGGGCTGAACGATGATAATTCAGGTAAACATTGCCCAGTACGCGGTTGATATCGTCCGTAAAAGGATTATTGTAGACCGTAAAGAACGGGTTATCATACGCGTAGAAATAATTACGGTTGAATCCATTGCTAAATTGATAATCCCGCAGATCGTAGGAAGCGGGCGCACGTAACAGGCTCAGCATAACCCCGGCTACGTTACTTCCATTCTGCGATTTTATGCCACCCGACTTTATGTAATTTACCGTACCGCCGATTTTTAGATTATCGAGCATGTTGGCTTCGCCTGTTACCCGGATCGAGTTCCGTTTGTAATCGGTATTCGGGATAATCCCGTTCTGAATAAGGTTTCCGAACGATATCCGGAAGTTTGCCCGCTCGTTTCCACCCGTCAGAGCAACATTCGTAGTGTGCGAGGTGGCTGTTTTGAAGAAATTACCCGTATTGTCAAACGCCTGTAAATTCGGGTCACTCGAAATCTTGGGTCCCCAACTATTAGGTGTACCGTCTGCTATATCATCTGCCGTGTTATGACGCTGGTCGGGCCCTGCATCGGCCGTTGCATAGACACCATTATTCCCTTGTGCGTAGGTAGATTGCAGTTCGGGCAATTTATTTACCTGCGAAAGCTCCAGACGATAACTAACCGTTACACCAATGCCGCTACGTTTCTGGCCTTTTTTAGTGGTGTAGACAATGGCGCCGTTACCGGCCCGCGCGCCATAAAGTGCTGCAGCGGCCGGACCTTTCAGGATCGTAACTGAGGCAATATCGTCGGGATTAAGATCCAATGCCCGGTTCGAGTTATTAACACCGCCAAGGTTAGCATTGAAGGGATAATCGCCTGCTGAAGAGGTACTCGTCTCATTGTTAATGGGCACCCCATCGACCACAATCAAAGGCTGTTGCTCACCCGTAAATGTCGATGGCCCACGTAGTACAATCTTACTGGACGCACCAGGCGTACCGGCCGAACTGGTTACAATAACACCAGCCGTTTTAGCCGCCAGGCCCTGAATTACGTTGGGTTCGCCCGATCGGGTAAGTGCTTCCCCTTCTATATTAGATACGGAGTAGCCCAGCGTTCGTTTTTCCCGCTGCGAACCCAATGCCGTAACAACTACTTCGTTTAGTTGCTTCGTGTCTGCTTTAAGCGCTACGTTGATTGTAGTTTGCGAACCCACGGGTATTTCACGGGATTCAACACCAATAAAACTGAAAATCAAACTCGCTCCATTTGGCACACTAATGCTGTAATTCCCCTGAGCATCGGAGTTTGTGCCTTTGGTTGTACCTTTAATTTGAACATTTGCACCAGGCAGGGCATTTCCATCTTCGGCCGTTGTGACTTTGCCGGTCACAGTTCGGTCTTGTGCATAAGCTAAGCTCATTGAGCAAAGCAGCACTAGTCCTAATAAAAGCTTTTTCATAGACTGTTATTTTGTTAATGAAACCATACTGAACAATTCGCAATCCTACTGGTTGACTGATTGTCAACGCCTTTTAAGACACGTCTATCGGGAAGGCTGTCTTAATTGTCAGGGCCCTGATCACGCGATCGCCGGAAGCTTTTGTGGGAATGACCTTACAGGGCATTACTGCCTGATGATCCTAACAGTAGGTAGGCAGCAATACATGACGTCGTGGGGCCGAACAGATTTGTTATTGAGATATTGTTATTTGGAAATACAGAAGTGATTAATAGCTAATCACCAGCGTCAGATTGGGGAAGAGTACGACGATTGCTTAATCTGTATTTATGACAGTTCTACTTTATTGTCAGGACAATTCAGGTTGTCTCCTGATGCCTTTAAAAAAGTGTAATAAAGCAGGACTGGGTAGTTAAGTTAAGATAAAAACACTATTTTTTACATAAATGAAATAAATGCATATTTTGTTCAAATACAACGAACAAATTGCCTGATACTTGTTGATAATAGGTACACCAAAATTTACTTCTACTCTCAAAAATTCTTGTACAGGGAAATACAACTTATTAGAGAAAAGGTGAGTAAAAATACTTAAATATTTTTATTTGTATTGATTTTTTCAAGATAGCAGATTTATCAAATTCAATCAATCTTTGTTTAGTAAATCACTTACAGTAAATTATTATTTGGTATACGTAGTATTTTACTAGAGTAGATAGAATAAAATTGTGTTTCACTTTTTATGCTTGATACGTTTTGAAATAAAGTAAAATTTACTATAATTAATAATTGTTTATACCCAATTTATCACTAATGTGCTGAACGTTATCCCTCTTTTTATTTAAAAACGCCCAGCTTGAAAATTTACATAGTTTACTGATTTTCTGTTCATTGTAGGAAATAATTTAGATCGAATAATATAGAAGTTCATATTAAAAAATATAAAACAGTACAATTAATTATTGCTCTGTATACCTTCAACTCCTAGAGGTAATCTGTATTGTTATCCCTTCGGCCTTTGGTTATAACCAATCATTCTTCTACCAGAAGCTTTCTCTGTAATTAAATCATTATCGTTCAGATTTTAATCGAAATTTAATCTCAACGATACTGGAGTAAACCACGTTGAAATTTCGATTTGGGCAAATATTATTCGGTTTAAGAGCCGAACATTTTTACTTGAGTTAGGTAAAAATAAATTTGGAAGAATTTAACATCTAGTTAATGTTAGATCTTTTAATATATTTGCTTTTAGGTTGCTTTGTTGCACTTCTTAACTTAAACTATGTTTTATGCGTAAACTTTTATTAACACAGTTATTACTGTGTTTGTTTGCAATGCCATTACTGGCGCAGGACATTGCTGTCAGTGGCAAGGTAACGTCAGCAGAAGATGGGTCAGTACTTCCTGGGGTCAATATCACCATTAAAGGAACATCGCGCGGGACCAGTTCGGATGCTTCCGGTACGTTTCAGCTCAACGCCCCAGCCAACTCAACGTTGGTTTTTAGCTTCATCGGTTTTACAACGCAGGAACTTGCCATTGGTAATCGCACTACCCTTAACGTAGTACTGAATCCCGATGCGTCGCAATTGCAGGAAGTCGTTGTGACGGCTCTTGGAATTTCGCGCGAAAAAAAGGCGTTGAACTACGCTGTTCAGGACCTTAAGTCAGATAAACTGAACTTCGCCCGGGATCAGAACGTCGGTAATGCACTGGCTGGTAAAATTGCTGGTGTACAGGTGTTAGGCCAGTCGGGGGCCAAGTTCGGTAATCCATCTATTCGGATTCGGGGGGTGAACTCACTGTCGGGGGGCGATCCTCTCTACGTAGTAGACGGTACGCCTACTGACATCAGCCAGGTCAATATGGATGACGTTGAAAACCTGACGGTATTGAAAGGGCCTTCGGCAACGGCGTTGTACGGGAACCGGGCTTCGGCTGGGGTAATTGTCATTACCACCAAGCGCGCCAAGTCGGGTGAAACAAGACTGGATATTAATCATAGTACCACGCTCGATATGGTAGCCCTGCTGCCTAAATACCAGAATGAATATGGCGGTGGTTATTCGCAACAATGGGAAACGTTTGAGTACGATCCGAGTATACATCCCGCTTCCTGGTCTTCGTTCAACGGCCAGAAAATACTGGATTATTCAGCAGACGAAAGCTGGGGGCCGCGTCTGGATGGATCGCCCCACCGTTCGGCTTTTTCCTGGCAACAAGGGCCAGAGTTTGGTCAGTTAACGCCTTTCTCACCCCAGCCGAACAACGTGCGGGACTTCTTCGAGAAGCCAATCAGTAACAATACAAACATTGCGTTTGCCCGCGGTACGGATGCGTTTCAAAGCCGTGTTTCCTATACGCACATCATTAATAACGGGATTATCCCGAATTCATCGCAAACGCGGGATTACGTCAGCGCCAAGAACTCCATTACGTTCGCTAAGAACCTGACGGCCAATGTCAACATCAACTATACATCAACAAACACAAAAAATCAGCCTGCTGACCGCTATGGTTCATCGGGTGGTACGTCTCCGCAAAACAGTGGTCTGACCGGTACGGGATCGCCATTAACCGTTAGCAACAGCACATTGAATGGCTACAACCAGACGATTGGAATGTTCAACCAGTGGTTTCAGCGTCAGCTACGTATGGATGACCTGAGGAATTATAAAAATCCCGACGGTTCGTTCCGTAGCTGGAACATTGGTGGCCCAACCGATCCTCGCCCCAAATACTGGGACAGCCCCTATACACAGGCATACGAAAATACGAATACCAACCGCAGCGACAGGTTGTTTGGGGATATCGGGCTAACGTATCAGTTTACCCCTGCCCTGAAAGCGTCTGCTACGGTACGTCGCGACCAGAACGCCTATTACCAGCAGGGACGGGTTGCTATCGGTACACTGAACGAAGGCGGGCTGGGCGCTTTTTCTACGCTGAACACAAACAGCCGTGAAAACAACTATGAATTGCTGGTGAACTATAACCAGAATTTCAAGGATCTGTCGGTGGTTGCCAATGCGGGGGGGAATATTCGTTACAATCGCACTGACGTTCTGTTCCAGGCTACGCAGGGTGGTTTATCGGCACCGGGGTTCTACAACATTGCTGCTTCGATCAACCGTCCACTCGCGAATAATTACCTGTTTGAGCGTCAGGTAAACAGCGTATTCGGTAATGTAAGCCTCGGCTTCCGGGACTTTGTCTTCGTCGAAGCTTCGATCCGGAACGACTGGTCATCAACGCTGCCTCAGGCCAATAATTCGTACCTGTATCCGTCCATTTCAGGTGGACTGATCTTCACCGAGTTTATCTCGAAAAACAATATACTGTCGTACGGTAAGATCCGGGCGGGTTATGCACAGGTAGGAACAGACGTTGGTCCATACCAAACAGCACTGGCCTACACGGCGAGTACACCTTACGGCGACAAGCCAACCGCTTTTTTGCCGGGTATATTACCAAATGCCAACCTGAAACCTGGATTATCGGAATCTGTTGAAGGTGGTATTGATCTTAAATTTCTGAATAATCGCATTGGTCTGGAGTTTACGGCCTATCAGAATAATAACAAAAACCAGATTATTCCACTGCCCGTAGCCTCTACCAGTGGCTATTCGAATGCGGTAGTGAACGCAGGTTTGATCCGTACGACGGGGCTGGAATTGCACATCTATGCAAATCCAATTCGCTCATCGTCAGGCTTTAACTGGGAATTTGATATCAACGCTGACCGCAACCGAACCCAGGTGGTTGAACTGGCCAGCGGTCTGAATAACTATCAAATCGACGGTCCTCAGTGGCGTACGCTGACACTAAATGCCCGCGTAGGTCAGGACTGGGGCGCACTGTATGGTCAGGGTATACAGAAAGATGCCAATGGCCAGAACATGATTTATGGCAGTGGTGCCAACGCTGGCCTTTATATCAAACAGGATAACGTATACTTAGGATCAGTACTTCCAAAGTTCAAAGGAGGCTGGCTAAATACCTTTACCTACAAAAATGTAACGCTACGTGTTAACACGGATTTTGTTGTGGGCGGTAAATTCTTCTCGACTACTAAGATGTTCAACGCAGGTTCGGGTCTGGCTGCCGAAACCGCTGGTTTGAATGAACTAGGTAAGCCATTACGTGATGATCCAGCTTCGGGCGGGGGTGTGCTTCTGGATGGTGTAACGGAAGATGGAAAACAGAACACGACCCGTGTTGATGCGCAGAACTTATACGAAGGCTGGTTGTTTGCCCTGAACGAACGCTGGATTTATGATAAAACCTACATCAAGCTGCGTGAAGTATCGTTCGGATACAATTTACCAAATCGTCTGATTAACAAATGGGCCAAGTCGGTAAACGTTTCGCTGATTGCGCGTAACCCCTTGCTGATTTACAGTGCTGTGGGCGGTGGTATCGATATCTCTGAATCAGAGACTATCTGGTATGAGGGTGGACAGTTACCACCCGTTCGCTCCTTTGGTGTTAACGTTCGGTTCGGTTTCTAAACAAACAAAAACAGAAGGAGCTTTGCCAAAAGAAAATCTTTCTGTCATCTCAAAACGACAGTAAAACAAATGAAAGGATATACATACACGCTTCTTGCGGGCCTACTGATAACGACCGTTGCCTGTAGTGATTTTGGGGATATGAATGTAAGCCCTAATAGCGCCTTATTTCCCAATACAGCAAGTTTAATGACAGGGGCCGAACGTATCGTTGGCACGATAAACTCACAGGTGGGTCCTGGTGGCTTCAACATTGCTCCTGCTCTCTACGTCCAGCAGTTTTCTGACGTAACGTATATTGAGGATTCGCGGTATAAGACCATCAATTTTAGTTATAACACCCTCTATGGTGCATCGGGTACGGGGTCTAATACGGGCGCATTAATAAACCTCCAGCAGGTGATTGATCAAAATGCTAACGAAACAACCCGTAGTGGTGCCGCAACATACGGTTCGAACGCCAACCAGATTGCTATTGCGCGTATTCTGAAAGCTTACATCTATCAGTTCATGACTGATCGCTGGGGGGATATTCCTTACACGCAGTCGCTCAAAGGCGATCAGAATTTTTCGCCCGCTTTTGATAAACAACAGGCTATTTACACGGACTTATTCAAAGAGTGGAAAGAGGCTGCGGCTCAGTTTGATGGCGGTGCAGCGCCTTCGGGTGATATCCTGTTGTCTGGAAACACAGCCCGCTGGAAGAAGTTTGCGGCTTCATTACGTCTGATTGCAGCCCTGCGATTGTCGAAAGTTGATCCTGCTACGGGTAAAACTGAGTTCAATGCTGCGCTAACTGATGGTGTACTGGCTTCAAATGCTGACAATGTGCAGTATAAGTTTCTGGCGGATGCCAACAACGAAAATCCATTATATACAAACTACGTCCGGTCGAACCGTAAGGATTTTGCATTGAGCAATACGTTCGTCGACTACCTTAAAAAGCTAAACGATCCGCGTTTGCCAGTCTTTGCCGCGCCAAACCTGAAAGGAGAATATGTAGGAGCTCCATATGGCGTATTTCCGGCACCGGGTAAAGCGCAGGATTATTCGCTGGCGGGTTCGGCTATTAGCAGCCAAACGGCTCCCGTTAATCTTATGACCTACGCTCAGGTTCTGCTTGCGCAGGCTGAAGCCGCCAAGCTTGGCTGGACAACCGGTAATGCGAAAACACTTTACGAAGCGGCTATCAAGGCCTCTATGCAGCAGTGGTTAGGCTCAGCGTATACCGATGCTGCTTACAATACGTACATAGCTCAGCCTGACGTAGCGTATACCGATGCTAAAGCTATCGAATTGATTGGTAACCAGCGTTGGATCGCTTTATTCTTCCAGGGTACCGAAGCCTGGAACGAATGGCGCCGGACGGGGTATCCTGTTCTGAAACCGGCTCCAACAACGCTGAATGGTGGGACTGATATTCCTCGTCGTTTGGCGTACCCGGTAACAGAAACAACCCTGAACGCTGCTAATTATGCCACTGTAACAGCCAGCCAGGGGAAAGATGATCAGTACACCCGCGTCTGGTGGGATAAGCAGTAGATACTCTCAATCTATGATGTAAAAAAAGCGGGCCGACAATGTCGGCCCGCTTTCTGCATTACGCTTTATACAACTATTAAGGTGTGAGTCTCTCCAGTGTCGGACTCTTCTCAAAGGATGATCATCCGAAAAGAGAACCGTTTCAATTTTCAGCAGGAGTTACAGGAAATAGACCTGCTGCTTCATTGAGATCAGAAAGATAACGGGGATTCAGCTGGGAATGATAAGAGCGGTCTCCAAAGTATATTATACGGTAGATAAATTAACTTTTCGGTAGGACTATCAGCGCAAAAACAGCCTGTAAAAAACAAAATCTACCCGACGAAAGTAACCTCAAATCAGGTGTTCAGGAGAGCCTTTTTCACCAGATAGCTACTAAACTTTTTCGCTTTAATCCAGTTATGCTATACAATTAACCGACTCAACTACCATGAAAGACGAAAAAGATGTAGAACGAGAAGATGCCCAGATAACGGGTCGGACTGACGGGCCATTTGGCTCGGATGATACCGATATCGATCGTGTAACGCAGGATAATAAAAATACCTACGAGCAGGAAAATTCAGCTAACGGTCTTGATAGCCAGCAGGTACGCGGAGGACAGGATGGTCGCAACAACCGTGGTATGGGCAGTATAGACATGGATAGCAAAAATGGCGTACTGAGAATGGGCGATATGGACAATAGTTCAATGGAAGTTACGCAGGAAGGCCTTGAGAGTGCAGTTGCTGATCAGGCAAAAACAAATACCGCCATGGTCGACGTAACGACGCACGGACCGGACGATTATGGCTCAGCTGAAGAAGTTGGTACGCCAAGGGCAGAAAAAGCTGCCAAAGAGCAAAATGATGACCAGCAAGCCGATAGTGACGATAAGTTGCAGGAAGAACGTGAAGGTGATGTGGCCGAAACGGGCACAGATCTGAACAACAAGCCTACGTATTAACGAGGCAATTTCTAGTTTTTGAAAACCACTTAACAAGTCAACGTTATGAGCGTAAGTAGCAATTCCCGAAAAGAAAGCACCGAGTCCAACGCGGCTCAGGCTATGCACAGCCCAATGGGTCTTCATCCTGAACAGGGTCTGGCGCAGTTAAATGATAAAGGTTTAGAGAACGAACTGCCTTCGCGCGTTGCCGGCAGCAGTGATACGGATGTGCCGGGTGATGTGGCCGAAGCCAGTTCTTTGGCTACCGAATCGGACGATGACAACGGTATTACCAACGAAAATATCGAAGAAGCAAAGCGCGCTTCCTGGGGGCAAGCTCCGGTGTCTGAGGAGGATCTGAGTATAAACAATGCTGACTGGAATCGTAGCACAACGGACGATACTGTTCCGGCTACCCGCGCCAATGAACCCGAACGTACCCTTGGTAATGCATAAGCGGTCTGCGGTTTCAGTTGATCAACGCCCCGAAAGTCTTTAAGCTTTCGGGGCGTTGTTTTATTAGCGTAAATGATTCATTAACATCTTCACCGCATGGGCTGGTAACAACGTACCAACGCGAATCTGATCCTCAATCGCTGTCAGCTGACGACGAATATCAGGAGATCCATAGAATTGACTTTCAAGCTGCTGACGTACCAGTGAGCGAAACCAGGCTAACTGTTGCTCCTGCCGCCGAAGGATATGATAGCCGTTGGCGACAGTTAGCTGCTGATGGTTTTGAATAGTTTGCCAGACAGCCGTTATACCATTGCCCGTCAGGGCTGAACAGGTAAGTACGGGAGGAGACCAGCCTGTAGCTGTTGATGGAAAAAGATGCAGCGCGTTCTGGTACTCAAGCCGAGCCAGATCAGCCAACTCCTGATTAATACCATCCGCTTTGGTAATGACCAGAGCATCGGCCAGCTCCATAATGCCTCGTTTCATTCCCTGTAGTTCGTCTCCGGCACCAGCCAGCATCAGGAGCAGAAAAAAATCGGTCATACCGTGCACAACGGTTTCAGACTGGCCTACACCAACGGTCTCAATAAGGATTATATCAAATCCAGCAGCTTCGCAAAGGAGAATAGTTTCTCGTGTATGATGCGCTACTCCACCCAAGGAATCGCCAGCGGGAGAAGGGCGTATATAAGCCTTCGGGTTCGTGGAAAGCGTTTCCATTCGGGTTTTATCGCCTAATAAACTCCCTCCTGAGCGCTGGCTGGTCGGGTCCACCGTCAATATGGCAAGACTGTGGCCAAGTTTCGTCAGGTACGTACCAAAAGTTTCGATAAACGTACTTTTGCCTACGCCAGGCACTCCGGTAATGCCAATCCGTACAGATTGCCCACTACTGGCTAGTACACTTTCTAATACGTGCTGGGCTAAAACTTTATCATCAGCGCGTTGACTTTCAACAAGCGTAATCGCCTGACTTAAGATAAGCCGGTCGCCGGAAAGAATGCCGTTAACGTAATAGTCTATAGGGTGCCGGGGGCGCATACAGGCTAAAATAGTCAAATAAAGGCTACAATCATTGAGTAGTATAGCCGGATTTGGGTCTGGAACGCTACATCCACTCTATCTTTACTTTAAATCGTCAGGCGTCGTAATCTTTATATTTTCGTATGATCCGTCAATAAGCGTTATTGGAAAACCAGCATACTCCATGACGCTGGCACAGTCCGTGAAGTAAGATTGCTCCTCAGCCTGGAACGCTTGCCGAAACAGCCGGAGCTGAAAAGTTTGGGGCGTTTGCACCAGGCGATACAGGCTGCGGTCGACCGCCTGACTAACCCCATCGGCACCAACAACCCGAACGGAATCTTTTACGTGTACGCACGTTACTGCCGAACCGGCACGAGCGGCTGTCTGGAAGCTGTTGCGAATAATATCGGAGGTTACAAAAGGTCGAACCCCATCATGGACAGCAACAAGCCCATTTTCAGTATCAATAGCCCGGAGGCCATTACGTACCGACTGAAAACGTGTTGCTCCCCCGTCAATGAGTTGAATAGGTGGCTGAAAGTTGTGTTGTTCGCAAAGCGTTGTCCAGATGAATCTGTCGCGGGCAGGCAATACCAAAATGAGCTGCGAAGCGGGTAGTACACTTAGAAAACGCTCAATAGTATGTTGAAGAATGGGCTTGCCGTTTAGCAACAGGAATTGCTTCGGCACGTCGGATTTCATTCGGCTGCCACTTCCGCCAGCAACAATAATGGCAAAACAATTCGTCGTTAGTCGATCGTGGTCGGGCATAAGCAAAAAAATGAGGGGCTTAAAAGCCCCTCAAAAATACAAACAACTGTCGAATCCAGACCGTCGGGCGGCTTCGTTATATAATCAGCATAGCGTCGCCGTAGCTAAAGAAACGGTATTTCTCTTTAATCGCTACTTCATAGGCTTCTTTGATAAGATCATGCCCGCCGAAAGCGCTGGTCATCATAATGAGGACAGACTCAGGGAGATGAAAATTGGTCAGAAGTGCATTCGCGATTTTGAAATCGTACGGTGGAAAAATAAACTTATCCGTCCAGCCTTCAACTGGCTTAAGGCGACTATTGGCCGAAACCGACGACTCAATGGCTTTCAGCGACGTAGTGCCAACGGCACAGACCCGTTTGCCCGCATCCAGAGACGTATTGACAATCTGCGCAGCTTCTTCAGGAATGCGGTAGTTTTCGGAGTCCGTTTTGTGTTTGGTCAGATCTTCTACATCTACCTGACGGAATGTACCCAGGCCAACGTGCAGCGTAATGGGCGCAAAGTGAATCCCTTTGATTTCCATACGCTTCATCATAGCACGGGTGAAATGCAGACCAGCGGTGGGGGCAGCGACAGCACCAACATGTTGGGCAAAAACCGTCTGATAATCATCGCGGTCGCCCAGTTCGGCTTCGCGGTTCATTTCACGGGGGATAGGCATTTCACCTAATTCATCCACCGCTTTCATAAATTCTTCGTGGTTGCCATCGAACAGGAAACGAATTGTCCGGCCGCGTGAGGTTGTATTGTCAATCACTTCCGCAACCAGATCGCTGTCGCCAAAGTAGAGTTTGTTGCCCACGCGAATTTTGCGAGCCGGGTCGACCAGTACGTCCCAAAGTTTCATTTCGCGATTCAGTTCGCGCAGCAGGAAGACCTCAATTTTGGCTCCGGTTTTCTCTTTATTGCCATAAAGCCTTGCCGGAAAGACTTTGGTGTTGTTGATAACCATTACGTCACCATCGTCGAAGAAGCTCAGAATATCCGAAAATTTTTTGTGTTCAATGGTTTTGGCTTTCCGGTCAACAACCATCAGCCGCGATTCACCCCGCTCAACCGGGTATTTGGCAATAAGACTTTCGGGTAAATCAAACTTAAATTCGGATAACTTCATAATATATCAGTACGAAAAAGAACGCCCTATTTTGTGTAAAGGCCGCAAATATACTAAAAAAAGCCTGGACTTGTTAAATTTCCAGGCTTTTTTTCTTGCAAATGTGCTAAAAATAGTTTACGGATGCGTTTCTATGGGTTTAACAGCGCCATCCGTATTGACGTGAGCGCGGTCGTCAACGTGGAACTTAGCCATTAATTCGGACGACACTTCGTTGGCATATGTACCCTGCGCCGAAACAAACACGCCTTTCATACCATTCGTAGCGGTTATGGCATACAGGGTCATCTCATCGCCCGGGTCCGACGTACCTTCAAAGCGATGAAACTCGTCGACATTAAATTCTTCGCCTTTCAATTTCGTGCCTGTGCTTTTTTCTTCCAGAGAATCTTTTTTTGGCCCAAATTCGTGCGTATAGCCGCGGCTCCGAAGATCTTCCATCGCTTCGGTTAAGGTGGTGAAATGTTTCATAATTGTAGTTAACGTTAAGGCAATGTGTAGCCATACAACTCAATTAAGAACAGATAGTTTGTCTATAACTAATTTTATAAGCAGCCGCAATCCAATACGCTGAAAAGCCTTTTAAGAGAAAACAAGCCTCATAATGAGTTGCTGCTACGTATCGGTAGGGAATAGTAAGTGATAATAGAAGGACTGTCGGTCTGTTCTAAGACGTAGCGGATATGTATTAAAAAGTCATTAAAAAAATTAAACAAATCTGGTTCATAGACTATTATCTAGGATGTCGATACATTGTATGCGCCTACTATAAACTATTTTATCCTTATGAAGATACGTTACGTTACCTGCGCGCTCAGCGTAGTTGTTGGGGTTGGCTTAACCGCCTGCGAAGACCACGTACAGAGCCCTAATGCGCCTTTCCCCGAACGGATTGATTTTGTAGCCGAGCGTCAGTACCCTGAAGGGATTGCGTACTCGTCGAAGTTGGCTAAATTCCTGATTACCTCCATTCCGCTTGGGAAAATCGGTACAGTAACCACCGATGGGAAGTACGAAGATTTGCTGACCGCTCCCGAACTGATTAGTGGTATTGGTATGAAAGTGGCGGGTGACCGGGTATTCGTGTGCGTGGGCGACCAGGGGCGCTCAATAAAGAGTACTCCGGAAAGCATCCGTCAAACAGCAGAATTACTGGTATTTAATCTGAATACTCGGGCTCTGGAACGACGCACTGATCTGGATGCACTGATACCCGCTGCTGAGCCAAACTTCGCTAATGATGTTACGCTTGCTCCCGATGGTACGGCCTACGTAACGGATTCGTTCTCGCCCGTAATTTATGAGGTTATGCCAGACGGAACGGCTAGCGTTCTGATAAGAGATAATGTTCGGTTTGCCAGTGCTACGTTTGGTCTGAATGGCATAGTTTACCATCCTAATGGTTACCTGATTGTGGCCAATACAGGGCAGGGAAAACTTTATAAAGTTGATTTAGGCAATGGAAATGCCGTTTCCGAAATAACGGGTACGGGAGCGCTGCCCGGCGATGGACTGACGTTACTGAATGGCGATTTATACGTAGTGACAGGGGGGAGCCGGGTGGCTCAGGTACGTAGTACTGATAACTGGCAAACGGCCTCTATCGTCAAGTTCGATGCCAGTGGGTATACAGGGGCCACAACCAGCGTAGCTGTGAACAATCAGATTTACACACTCAACGCCCGTATTGGAGAGAATGCCAGTGCGCGGGATTTCAGTATTCAACGGTTCCGGTGAGATAGCAGAGGGGGTAGGGCATGGGGTAAAACCATCTTACCCCAGGCCCTACCCCCTCTGCCCTACGCCCCTTAATCTGGCAATACCTTAAGCAGA
>NZ_JBMDWV010000108.1:0-20883 GCF_048594605.1 Spirosoma sp. | reverse complement strand
CCTCGCGCTTGCCTTCCAGATTTTTGCTGACGACCTCCTCAAGCAGTTGTTTAGCCTTGCTTTCATCCGATTTCTGACCACGTTTAAGCAGCGCGATGGCCTCGTAAAACGTGCCCGGATTAGCAACAAGATCAGTCTGTTGACTTAATTGGTGAAACGACGTAATGGCCTTATCATAATTCCCCTGACGTAGCGAAACAATACCCGCATACTTTAGCGCACTATCATTGTCGGGTTGACGGCTCAATATAGCCTGAAAAACAGCATCCGCTTCAGCAAGTTTACCCAGATTGAATTGTTCGGCACCTATTTTCAGGCTGTCAGCCATACCATCCATAGTCGTCGGTAGTTGCATAAAATTTTCCGTTACGTATTCATCCGCCAAGTGGCTCGCCACAGCCGTGGATTCCGTAGGAAATAAGAAATACCAGCCTAAACCAAGCAAAAGCACAAGGCTGGCGGCAGCCACCCAGCGTATGGGAGCGCTCTGGAGTGGCCGAGCTGGTACATTTTGCTTACGTAGTGCATCAAGTTCCTGTCGCCGTTGTTCACGCGCTTCCTGCAAAGCTGTCTGTTTTGTTACCAAGTAAAAAGCCATAGCATTAGCTACATCAGGGTCGTTACGTAACGTAGCCTCAAACTGGGTGCGCTCCTCGGATGAGAGTTGTCCAGTCAAATAATTTTCAATTGTTTCCAGATCGGTTTTCATCATATGCTATGAAAAGCGTTCACGTAATTTTTCCAGACAACGTAAGCGGCTGGTCTTAGCCACAGCGGCTGAATTATAGCCCATCGTTAGTGCAATTTCTTCGTCGGAATACCCCTCGCCCCACGACAGAATCATGGTGCGGCACTTCTCGCCCAACTCATTTAAATGCCATTTCAATTTTTCGACATCGCTCTGTGCAACAAGTGCCTGTACAATCGACCGCGACTCGTCGGGCAATTGCATCAACGAATCATCGAGCGAGAAAGCATCGTGTACGCTACTTCGATTAGTCGTCTTTTTTCGAATTGCGTCAACACATTTGTTAGTAAATATTTGATATAGGTACGTTTTCAAGCCGGAACGTCCTTCAAACTTGCCAGTGGCAATACTTTCGAAAGCAGTAAGCATAGTGTCAGAATACACGCTGGCGCATTCGTCTTCTGTCAAACGATGCTTTCGCGTACCGTCTGCGATGAGGTACTGGTATTTTTCGTAGAGCTTATTTTCGGAGTGTCGGCGTTGGGTACCGCCTGCCTGGATACCCACCATCAGATCAGCATCAGAAAGCTGTCTGGAAAAAAGTCCCATAGGTTAGAGGAATCATTATGAGACTGTAAGATAAAAACTTTAACGAGATTGTTTAGAAATCAACGTATCAAATCTGATTGCTACGCAATTAGAAACGGACGTGGGCTAAAGCACAGCACAAAAACGAGCAAAGCTATCCAGCCCAGTACTTGCCGTTTTGCATCTAAAGGCTCTTCCAATTCGGTTTCTGGATGATAAACCCCTAAAAAACGACCCAGTACAAGGACAAAAATCATAAAGCCGGAGTAACCCTCCAAGTCGGGTCGTATCCACGATACAATCAGTTGCGCCGTAACAACGCTGAGCGTAACAAGCAGTGAGGTTATACGGTTTTCGCTGATTCGTGAAAATGCCAGAAACAGCACAAATACGTATAAACCGAACGACCCTAACTCAGAAAAAAAGGCTTCGTCCGAAGATACCGCAAAGTCCGATGGTTTAAACTGCCCTAAACCTGCATAAAACGCAAATACAATAAATAATGTCGGCGCAACCCACTGAAATCGTTTGCGACCAATAAGCCCGTACAGGATATGCCCGCCATCCAGTTGGCCAATCGGAATCAGATTGAGCGAGGTAAAAAATAATGCCAGATAACCAGCCAGTACATACGGATAGTGAATCATCTCGTATGCATGTGGCACGCGAGCCGGGTCTGCTACGTAGGTCTTGAAAAAGTAAAATAATAAATTATCTCCCAGCCCCACAGCTCCTCCCTCCGGGAGATTCTGGTACGCATAATTACCATAATCGAGGCCCCATTTCTGGTATTCGGGGTGGATAGTGAAAATAAACTCTGGTGGCGGTAAATGAGTAAATGCGTACCATAGTACCGCCAGAGCTAATACAAAACCAGCCAGCGGTCCGGCAATGCCTATATCAAAATATTTACGGCGACTGTTGATGTAATCTTTAATTCGAATAAACGCGCCCAACGTGCCGATGCTCTGACCAATGCCTAACCAAAGCGGAATGTAAAAGGGCAACGTAACACGTACTTTATTGGCTTTAGCTGTAAAGTAATGGCCAAACTCGTGAACTGTCAGAATCGCCAGAAATGGTAAAGAAAACTGGAGACCTGCCACAAACTCACTCCAGCCCAGTGGCTTCATTCCTTCAAACGGGATAAATAACCGTCCAAACATCCACTCGGCTCCGGCCAGCGTTGTCGTAACAAGGGTAATTAAAAAAAGACCTCCGTGCAGGAGGTAAGTTTTAGTACGTTGATTCATATCGATGTACGACGTAGTATACAGGCTGCATAACTCGGCAGAATTATTAATCCTGCATTCTACATCATATATTTTCCAGATAGTCTAAAATTGTCTTGGGAGGCTGTACATGTATAGCCTGAATACCTAACTCGGCAGCCGCCTGGATGTTCGCAGCATTATCGTCCAGGAAAGCCGTTTCTTCAGCCGTCAGCCCTGCTTCGTTTAATACGTGCTGATAAATTTCCGGCGACGGTTTCATTAACTGCACTTCGTAGGAATAGAATACGCGCTCGAAGAGAGTCTCCAATGTCGGCTGATTCAGCTTGATTAACATCTGATTGACATGCCGAATATGAATAGCACTCGTGTTACTCAGCAGAAATACCCGATAGTTCAATTTTAATTCTTTGATACGTTCCAGCCTTTCAACCGGTATATCAAGCAGAACGGTATTCCAGGCTGTATCAATGACTTCATCCGCCCAGCGATCAGATGCGCCCGTGCTGTTTTTGAGCACCTCCCGTACATGATCCCGAAAGGCATTATCGTCGATCAGACCCGTTTCATACTGGCCCAGGATGTTATGCTGCTTCCAGATAGCCACCACCTCGTCTTCAGAAAGGTTGGCCAGCACGGCAAAATTCCGCATCGGCGCTGTCAGGTCAATGGGAATAATAACATCACCAAGATCAAAAATTATATTTTTAAGCGTTGCCTTATTGAGCGTAGAATCCATACGTAACGTTCAGGTTGTAGCTGAGTCAGAAAACAAAGATAAGGTTAGATTTGCAGACAACGCGCGAAAATAAGCAGCCAAAACATATCGCCAGATCAACCGAACAGACCATAGCGGATGATGCAGTAAATGGCCCGGAAGCCATCTTTCCAGTTTATTTTTTTGCCTTCCTCGTACGTTCTGCCATAATAGGATATGCCTACTTCATAGATCCGGATGCCGGGAATTTTGGAAATTTTTGCGGTAACTTCCGGTTCGAAACCAAAGCGTTTTTCTTTCAGCGGAATCTGCTTTACTAAATCTGACCGAAACAATTTGTAGCACGTTTCCATATCCGTTAGGTTCAGATTAGTAAACATATTACTCAGAAACGTCAGGAATTTGTTGCCGATGGTATGCCAGAAAAACAAAATCCGGTGAGCATTCCCGCCCATAAAACGGGAACCATATACGACATCAGCAAAACCGTCAAGTACGGGTTTTAACAATATATTGAATTCCTCCGGGTCATACTCCAGGTCAGCATCCTGAACAATCAGGTAATCACCGCTTGCTTTTTGGATGCCTGTGTGCAAAGCCGCTCCTTTACCCTGATTAACTGCGTGCGCTACGTATTGAATTTCAATGGAGGGGTTTGACCGAATAAAGCCAGAAACTACACTTTCTGTATTATCCTTTGAACAATCGTTGACAACGATTATTTCTCTATCAACTTGAGCCGGTAGCTGTATTTCTACCAGTTTTTTCAATATTCTTTCAATCGTTTTTCCTTCATTGTAAGCAGGTACGATTATGGATAGCTTCATCAGTTAAACAACATTAATTCAAAGGGAACCGTAGATCTGGTAGACAATAGAACTTAGTATAAAAAGGCAACATACCGTAAGAAGCAGGTAATTGTGCTGCTCTTCTTTTTTTACAAGACCACACCAGATTAAGCAGGGCACTACGGTTGCAAAAATGGAAATTCGCTCGTAAAGATAGGGAAGCGTCACTAATAATACGGCGGACCCGAGCAGACCGAAAAATAATTGATAATGGTCACGATGCACGCGGAGCCAGCCTAAACCAACTACAGCGTAAGCAACAACCCAACCCAACTGATAATATTTTCCGAAAATCACCTGGCTTCCTTCACGGGCAATTGCGACGATGTCGGCAATAAAATAAAGCACGATAGCTCCACACACTGTAGCAATAATTACGGCAAGCGAATATTTTTTTTGTGCTTTTATTTCCTCCAGGGTCCGGTTGCCAGCTATCCACAACGTAGTGCCGGCCAGCATCAAAACCGTAAACAGATAACCGAAGGATGGCTTTCCGTTCACGTGGGTATGCTGAAAAAAATAGTGATTTACGAATTGCTCTGGATAAACGCCCCCCCAGGTAAGCCATGTTATCAATACGCCACAAATAGCGACCAGACCCAAAACTACGGCGCGAGTAATTTCTTTTTTAATGAGAGGAAACTTAGGCATAAATAAGCCAATTGCGCCCCCAATGAAAACCTGAAAGTTCACCGCGAATAACAGAAACAACAAACCGATTTGTTTATTCCGGTTAATCAACACCCAGAAAATATAGAAGAGCAAAATACCCGGCAGAAGCGGATGTGCACGGCTTGCGTAAATCAGTACGTAAGGATTGAAAAGAATGGCTAGCGCTTTATGTTTGCCATTTTTAACATGGATGTAGGCCAAAATCAGCCAGCAAATCAGCGCAACGATTCGGCCTGATGGCAACAAAAATTGGCCTAAGAGCCCCAGGTTAGCCAGAATAGCCTGTAGCCCGGCAACAATCCATAAATAGAAGGAAGAAATTGCCCAAGCCGGACTCGTATCCAACGCGGGCCACTTCGAATAAGCCTGAAAGAACGAAGTCAGATAACCAGCGCTTTCGTCTCCTCTCGCTTGCAGTGTTATCGAAAAATAGAGTAATAAAAAAAACGTAACTGCGATTAATCCATAATAGACAAAAGATTGTTTTTTTTCTATCATATCAATAAATACCCATTGGAAGTCTACGAAAACTTCCTTTGTCTTTAAAACCAGCAGTAAGAATTAATTTGATAAGTTACTTTATTCAACAACAACGCCCATTGAGCAGAATTTTTCGATACGTTGGTTGATACGTTCCTGAGGATCAATGGCATTCAGTTCGGCCAGTGCATCGATAATAACCGATTTTAGGTGATTAGCCATTGCCTGATGGTCGTTGTGTGCTCCACCGATCGGTTCTTCCACAATTTCATCCACAAGCTTGTTGAGTTGCATATCGCGGGCTGTTAATTTCATAGCTTCAGCCGCCTGCTCTTTAAAATTCCAGCTACGCCAGAGAATCGTTGAACAGTTTTCGGGAGAAATAACGGAGTACCAGGTATTCTCCAGCATCCAAACCCGGTCGCCAATGGCAATACCTAGGGCGCCACCGGAGGCACCTTCACCAATGATGATGCAAATAACCGGTACGGTCAGCATAAACATTTCTTTCAGGTTACGCGCAATAGCTTCGCCCTGTCCACGCTCTTCTGCTTCCAGACCGGGGAAGGCTCCCGGCGTGTCAATCATCGTAATGATTGGTTTATTAAATTTTTCGGCCAGTCGCATCAAACGTAGCGCCTTCCGATACCCCTCCGGGTTGGGCATGCCAAAGTTCCGGTGCTGCCGTTGTTTGGTGTTACGTCCTTTCTGCTGGCCGATAATCATAACGGTCTGATCGCCCAACTGGCAGAACCCACCCACCATTGCCGGATCATCGCGAACGGTTCGGTCGCCGTGAAGCTCGATAAACTGGTCGCACATCAGCGAAATATAATCGAGTGTATAAGGCCGGTCGGGGTGGCGCGATAACTGAACCCGCTGCCATCGTGTCAGATTCTGAAAAATCTCCCGACGCAGTTTATCAATACTTTGCTCAAGGATATTGACAGCTTCCGTAACGTCAACATTACTGCTCTGAGCTAACTTTTTAGTTTCTTCCAACCGTGCCTCAAGGTCGGCAATGGGCTTTTCGAAATCAAGGTATGTTCTCATAATAAATGGGAGGAGAAAGACAGGAAAGTGGTATTCTTCCGCTCTTTCATTTGCTCCTTAAAGTTCAAAGCTTTCGCCTTTCTTTGGAATGATCACCTGCGGATAACCTTCTTCGGCCAGTGTGTCTCGAAAGGATTCCATGCTTTCATATTCGCCATGCACCAGAAAAATCCGTTTGAGCGTTTCGGGCGATTGCATTCCCACAAAATTTATCAGGTCATTCCGATCACCGTGTCCGCTGAATACATCGATTTTTTCAATGTTAGCTAACACCTGATGGTCTTTCCCCTTAATGCTAAGTGTTTGCTGCCCATTAAGTAAACGCCAGCCAAGTGTTCCTTCGGCACAATAACCGATAATGAGAATAGTAGCGTATGGATTGCTGATATTCTCTGCTACGTGGTATTCAACTCGTCCACCCTGTACCATCCCTGATGAGGAAATGATAATGCACGGCTCGCCATAATTCGAAACAGCTTTGCTGGCTTTCGATGATTCAAGAAACTGGAAGTTCTCAAAGTCGAACAGGGTTTCGTTTTCTTTATAGAACTCCCTGGCCTCACCATTCAGCATTTTTACATGCTTCAAATAAATTTTGGTGCTTTCATAGCCCATTGGACTATCGGAAAAGACTTTAATTGGCGGGAAATTCCGCTCTGTATACAGCCGATTCAAGGTGTATAGCAGCGCCTGGGTCCGGCCTACGCTGAACGATGGAATAATCAGCCGCCCCGGAATATCAATGCAGGTCCGCTGAATTACATCGGCTAGCGCATCTTCGGGAGACATCGTGTTTTCGTGCAGTCGATTTCCATACGTACTCTCGCAGATTAAATAATCGACGGGAGGTACAGGAGCCGGATCCACCAGCAAAGGATAGTTTTTACGCCCGATATCGCCTGAAAAACAGATGCTTTTGCGTTCACCGTTTTCCACTACGTTGATCAGGATATGAGCCGCCCCTAATAAGTGTCCTGCCGGGATGAACGTTACGTCGACTCCATCGGTAACTCTAAACTTCCGATTGAAGCCGATAGGTACGACATTTTCCATTGCGTCACGAACCTGCTTGTCAAGATACAGGTCTTTCTGCATTTGTAACTGTCGCTCCTTCACCCGTTGTTTTTTGCTGGCATTCAGCTCATTGATACGCTTCTGATTAAGCGACGCAGCATCCGTAAGCAGTACGTTAGCCAGCGCAAACGTAGGCTCGGTGCAAAGAATCTGACCTTCGTAGCCTTCCCGAAATAAATTGGGCAGGTTACCCGAATGATCGACGTGAGCATGGGTCAGAAGAACTAAATTTATACTAGAAGCCTCAAACGGAAAGAATCCTGGATGAGTAACGACGGGGGCTGTCTGACCGTTCGAACTGGCCTCGCGTGGCCCAGACCGTTCCAGATCGGAACCACAGTCAATGAGGATGCGGTAACCATCCTCCAATTCCAGCAGGTACATACTACCTGTTACCTGCCGGGCCGCCCCCAGAAATGATAATTTCATGCGTGCAACTTTAACTAATCGATGTCGTGTATTTGGTGCTCTGTGAAGGTCCGTTTAAAGCAAGTGGGTGGTGTTTATTCTGTAAGTTTGCAAAGGTAAGAAATAGCCTTCGAATCGCCTAACTGTCTCCAAATGCGCTTTATTCACCGTTCTCATTCTTATTTATTTATTCTTTCGGTTACTTTCCTACTTTGTTACAGCATCCCTATACTCACTTTTCCACAGAGCCCACGGCCTGCCGATTCAGCTGCTATTCAGCACATAATCAAGCTGGTAGACGCGTTTCAATCAAATCCGGTCGCTCGATTTGGAACCGTTGCCCTATCGGTTAGGCGAGTCAGAGATGGTCAAGAATTTATTGGCTACAATGCTCGCCAGAGTCTGCCCTCAGCTTCAACCCTTAAATTGATTACTACGGCGACAGCTCTATCCGTACTAGGACCTAACTATACTTATACTACTGCGCTCGAATACGACGGCTCCTTAAAAGACAGTACGTTGACTGGTAATCTATACATTCGGGGAACTGGCGACCCCTCGCTGGGTAGTTGGCGTTTTACCAATTATTACGATCTGTCGGCGCTGTTAAAAAGCTGGTCGGATGCCGTTCGAGCGGCTGGTATTCGCCGAATTCGGGGAGCCATTGTGGGTGACGCCAGTCTTTATAACGATTTGACTACGCCTGAGACCTGGCCTTATGGTGATCTGGGTAACTATTACGGTGCCAGCCTGAGTGCACTGAACATCAACGAAAACCTGTATCGGATTTTTTTCAGACCCGGAAAATCAATCAACGCACCGGCTACTGTACTACGTACCGATCCGGTTCTACCCTATATGTCTTTCCGGAATACTGTCTTGACCGACGCAGCCAATACCGGCGATCAGGTCAATATTATCGGAGCGCCGTTTCAGAATCAGCAATGGCTGACGGGCAAAGTACCGATGGGCGAACCTGCCAACGAATTTAGTGTGAAAGGCGCCCTTCCCGACCCCGCTTTCTTTACCGCTTACGCGCTTCAAAACCAGCTTATTCAGGCTAATGTAACGATTAGCAATTCCCCAACCTCTATCGGTGGCGGATTGGCAACGACTGTGCCAGGAATGGGTAAACGAACCGTACTGAGTCAGCATAAATCCCCAATCTTAGCAGAGTTAGTTCAGCAGACAAATTTTCAGAGTATTAATCTTTACGCCGAAGCCTTGCTACGTACCACGACTATGGCTCTGGATAAAACGGTTCGATCTACGAACAACAGTCTGGATGTACTGACAAAGTATTGGAAAACCAAAGGAATTAATCTGGATGGCTTTCGAATCAGGGATGGCAGCGGACTGTCGGCAGTTGGTGCCCTCACCGCTGATAACATGACCAATATTCTGAGTGTAATGGGGCGGGATAAAGCATTTTCAGCTTTCTATGAAAGCATTCCGATTGTAGGACAAACAGGAACGGTACGTAGTCTGGCAAAACGTACAGCAGCAGCAGGTAATATTCGAGCCAAAAGTGGCTCAATCGAGGGGGTTCGTGCCTATGCGGGTTACTTTACCGCGGCCGACGGTGAACGAATGAGCTTCTGCATACTCGTTAACAAATTTACACCCGGCCAAAACCGGGTGGTGACGAGTGAACTGGAGAAAGTTTTTGCCGGGCTGGTTAGAATGACAGGAAAATAGAAGGGGTAAGTTGCAGGGTTACGATTTCAGGCCGCAGACAGTACTGAGAGCCTTAAAACCGTAACCACAAAATTACTCATCGTTCATGTGCTCGCAGACGGTTACGACATTAAACCAGTATTGTCCAATAGCTCTTGTCACTTCACTAAGCCGCTGAAACGTTGGGGGTTTGGTAATAAAGCTATTGGCTCCATTGAAGTAGGACGTTTCAATATCGTCTTTTGAATCGGAAGTGGTGAGCACCACAATAGGTATGTGCCTTAGATTTTCGCTGGCTTTTAGTTCGCGCAGAACTTCACGTCCGTCTTTACGGGGCATATTGAGGTCTAGCAAAATAAGCTCAGGCAAGGTGTGGGTAGCCCCGGCGTAACGCCCTTCATATTTCAGAAAATCCAACAAGTCTTCCCCATCTTCCGCGAACGAAATGCGGCTGGATGGGTAATGCTGATGGAAAGCCTCTTTTGTTAGGTAACGGTCGTCTTCGTCGTCGTCAACTAGCAGGATATGAATAGGCTTCGGCTGAAGTTGGTCGGTCATAATTTTGTAATGATTGACTTTCTGGCAAAACGACTATAAATGTTGTCCCTTTATTAGGCTGGCTATGAGCTGTAATGTAACCATGATGATACACAACCACCCGCTTGCAGATTGCTAATCCTATACCAGTTCCTTCAAAGGCACTTTTGCCATGTAATCGTTGAAAAACTTTGAAAATGTGGCCTAAATATTTTTCATCAAATCCGATGCCATTGTCTTCGACGGTAATTTCTACGTAGCGAAGGTCTGGACTAAGCCCCTCGTATGCCTTTCCGCCAACACTTCGGGAGTGAATACGTAGTATTGGTTGTACATCCGTCCTTATAAACTTAAGCGCATTGGAAATCAGATTGTTAAACAAATGGTCCATTTGACTGGCAACGGCCTCAATTGCGGGCAACGGCCCAATATCTACCTGTACATCCAATCCTTTGATACGTAGTTCCTGATCATCGAGAATACGCTGGATAATTTCACTTAACTGTACAGGTTTGAAAGTTTCCTGATGATGGGAGATTCGAGAGAAATTAAGTAAATCTTTAATGAGTTTGGACATTCGCTCCGCCGATGTCGAAATCTTCCCCATAAACATGGTACTGTCATTATCAAACAGATTTCCATACCGGTCGGTAATCAGATTGGCAAACGATTGAATCTTACGCAGGGGCTCCTGTAAATCATGGCTGGCGACAAAGGCAAATCGCTCCAGCTCTTCGTTCGAAGCTTCCAGTTGCCGGATCTGCCCTTTCAACTGAGCTTCGTAGGCCCGAAGCTGGTCTTCGTTCTGCTGACGCCATTTTAATTCCTGCTCAAGCAGACGATAAGATACTACCAGGACAACGAAGGTTAACATCGACAACGCAAAAACAACCAGGAGCGTATTTCGAAAGGAACGCTCAGCCTGGTGATTTCTCATCGCCATCAATGCCTGCTCAGTAGTTATCATCATGGCCGCGTGCCGCCTAAGAACGTCCATCCTACGCTTGCTTTCCTTACTGACAGCCAGATTTTTTTTATCGCTGATCCCGATTTCCAGACGAGTTCCTGATGCCTCTAGTTTACGTTGAATCAGCTTTTCGAGTTCAAGCCAATTCCGAACCTGGTTCTGATTATCATTATAAAGAGTTTGCAGTTGCTTTAGCTGGCCGGGCAACAATTGAAGCGCCTTTCGGTATGGTTCCAGATACGTTGTATCTCTGGTAATAACGTAACCCCGTGAACTGGTTTCAACATCTTTCACCAGCGAAAGGACCTCCTGGATAGCAGCTACTGCCTCATAAGTACGACGTACCCGTTGCGTATCCTCGTTGTATTTATTATAACTATAAAACGATATCGCGAACCCAGATGCAATCAGTACCATAGCCGAAATAAACCCTAACGTAATACGCCGGTTCATCAGTCTGGGAGCAAATCGATTGGGTATTCTCATAACGTTATCTACCTGTGGTAAATATAGAAAAGAACAGGTAAAACCAGGGAGTTCATCGGGCCACTACGTCTCCTTATATTTATAACGTTTCAACTACCAAATTATGGTTTGTATAAATGCAGACATCGGCCGCAATGTGCATACTTTCCCGCACCATTTCCTCAGCAGAGAGGTTAGCTGCATGTTTCTTTAAAGCGAGGGCTGCCGATTGTGCATACATACCTCCCGAACCAATTGCAGCCACATCATGATCAGGTTCAATGACATCGCCCGTGCCGGACACTAACAGCATATCCTCTTTAGAAGCCACAATAAGCATAGCTTCGAGTTTACGCAGATAACGGTCTGTCCGCCAGTCTTTTGCCAGTTCAATGGCCGCCCGTTTAAGATTTCCCCCGTAGGCATTTAATTTTTCTTCGAAACGTTCAATAAGCGTAAAAGCATCGGCAGTCGAACCAGCAAAGCCAGCCAGCACTTTCCCGCCCATGAGTACGCGGACTTTGCGAACGTTACTTTTTGCAATGGTACTGCCCATAGTAGCCTGTCCATCGGCAGCAAGCGCTACGTGCCCATTGTGCCGGATACCTACTACAGTAGTTGCGTGAATTTTGGGTTGCATGAATTTGTGTTTATTGGGAGATATAACGTAGAGAAGAACGTTTTGGGTTCAGGAGCAAGGGAATGGACCAGAAGGCAGACGTTCTATTACTCATGTGTTATCCTATACCATCCCGGTTGCTCTACGCCCCCTGTTCTTTTCCCTCAGCAAAAGGAATCGGTCGATTAATACTTTCTTCGAGAGAAATAAACGTCTCAGTACGTTGAATACCAGCCACTTTCTGTATTTTATCGTGTAATACCTCCCGTAGGTGTTGGGTATCCCGACAAACTATTCGCGCAAAAATACTATAAATGCCGGTTGTATAATGGGCATTGACGACCTCTGGAATTTTTTCCAGTTGCCTGGATACTTCTTCATAAAGTGAGCTTTTGTCCAGATAAATTCCCAAAAATGCGCTAATATCCCAACCTAGTTTGGCATGATCAATTACCAGTTGCGAGCCACGAACAATGCCCATTTGTTTTAATTTGTTCATTCGGACATGAACCGTACCTCCCGACACAAAGATTCGTTTTCCGATTTCAGTATAAGCCATATTGGCATCCTGCATCAGCAAACTCAGTATCTTTAGGTCAGTATTATCAATTTCTAAATTTTTCTCAGTCATTTTAGCTTTTTTTTGATGAATCTCAACAAAACTACCCTTTATTTATTATTTATATAAATTTTAAGAAATTTTTATGTAAAATTTGCAATAATACTCCAGAACGTATTAACTTTGTATTGTCAAGTTGATCGTGCGGGGTCAGCACGCCGATCTTCTTGATATTTGTTTCCTCACACTGTAGGATGTCGAAATTGGCAGACGTGCCCTCCTGTCTCGGGGGTGGTGATAAAGGATAAACGCAGCATAATGCCGCCCTCGTGGCGACTGGGGTTGACCACCAGATGTTGTACTGTAGCTAACTGCACCGTGGGCGGTTCGAGTCCCCCTCCTACAGCTTATTTGACCGCACAAGCGGCCCGGTAATATGCCGGTAAACGATTTTAGTTTGTTGATGAAGTGTAATTGAACACGCCGGCTCCACGATGAGACCGGCGTTTGTTTTTTCTGGTACACATCAACTTACCTAACCCCGGACTTTTTTGCGTATTTTTGCGGTTTATTCAATAGAGCGCAGTGTAGCCTTCTATCTGTAAAGAATCCTCCGTTATTCCAGCGTGAAACATATTCGTAATTTTTGCATTATTGCCCATATTGATCACGGCAAAAGCACACTTGCCGACCGATTATTAGAATTTACCAAGACTGTTGGAGCCCGGGATATGCAGGCCCAATTGCTGGACGACATGGATCTGGAGCGGGAACGTGGCATTACAATTAAGAGTCACGCCATCCAGATGAATTATACCTACAAAGGGGAGATCTACACACTCAACCTGATCGATACACCGGGTCACGTGGACTTTTCCTATGAAGTGTCGCGCTCGATTGCGGCCTGTGAGGGCGCTCTGTTGCTCGTTGACGCATCACAGGGCACTGAAGCCCAGACTATTTCAAACTTGTACCTGGCGATGAATAATGACCTGGTCATTATTCCGGTTTTGAACAAAATTGACCTGCCGGGTGCCATGCCCGAAGAAGTTAAGGACGAAATGGTTGACCTGCTCGGCTGCAATCGCGATGAAATCATTCCGGCCAGTGGCAAAGAAGGTATCGGTGTGCCAGAAATTCTGGCGGCCATTGTTGAACGTATCCCAGCTCCCAAAGGTGATCCAGATGGTGCACTGCAGGCTTTGATTTTCGACTCGCACTTTAATTCCTACCGTGGCATTGAAGTTATCTTCCGGGTCAAAAATGGCCGCATTCGCAAAGGCGACAAGGTTAAGTTCATGAACACCGGCCGGGAATACATAGCGGATGAAGTTGGTACGTTAGGCTTGGAACAAGTCCCTAAAAACGTAATAGAATGTGGTGATGTGGGCTACCTCATTTCGGGCATCAAAGTAGCTAAGGAGGTTAAAGTTGGTGACACCATTACGTCGCTCGAACGACCAGCAACTCAACCCATTCAAGGATTTTCGGAAGTAAAACCCATGGTCTTTGCCGGTATTTATCCTGTAGAAACCAGCGAGTTCGAAGATCTGAGGGAAGCGATGGAAAAACTTCAGCTCAACGATGCCGCGCTGGTTTGGGAACCCGAAACGTCGGCAGCTCTGGGATTTGGTTTCCGATGTGGTTTTCTGGGTATGCTGCACATGGAAATTGTACAGGAACGCCTGGAGAGAGAGTTTGACATGACTGTAATCACCACCGTTCCGTCGGTACGTTTTGAAGTCGTTACAACCAAAGATGAAACCCTGATCGTATCAGCTCCTGCCGAAATGCCTGATCCTAGCACCATTAGCTGGATTGAAGAACCATTTATCAAGGCTCAGATCATCTCCAAATCCGAATATGTAGGTGCCATTATCGGTCTTTGTATGGATAAACGTAGTCTGCTCAAAAATCAGGTTTATCTGACGCAGGACCGAGTGGAGCTACAGTTTGAAATGCCCCTGGCTGAGGTTGTATTTGACTTTTTCGATAAACTCAAGACCATCTCGCGTGGGTACGCTTCCCTTGACTATGAATTCATCGGTAACCGGGAATCGACTATGGTCAAGCTTGATATTATGCTCAACGGCGATCGCGTAGATGCTCTCTCCGCGATCGTTCACCGCGATAAAGCGTATGAATGGGGCAAGAAACTCTGTGAGAAACTCCGCGAATTATTGCCCCGGCAGCAATTTGAGATTGCCATTCAGGCAGCAATCGGGCAGAAGATCATTGCTCGTGAAACGGTAAAAGCACTACGTAAGGACGTATTGGCCAAATGTTATGGCGGTGATATTTCCCGGAAACGTAAACTGCTTGAAAAGCAGAAGAAAGGTAAAAAACGGATGCGACAGGTCGGAAACGTGGAAATACCCCAGGAAGCCTTCATGGCCGTCTTAAAGATTAACTAACTGCAAAGCCAGCTCAAATAAGGGCTGGCTTTTTGATGCCCAACCCTCTCTAATTAAATTCTAATTAAATGCAGGCGGAAATGTGCTAATATTGCCCAAACATGTTAGAAGCGTAACGTCTGACTTTCAAGACAACACGCGCAAGCCGTGTTGAGTGAGTGATTTTTCACGAGAAGAATCGCGTGCTACTGGTCAGGTAACCGACTAGTTTGTTCATAGAATAGATTCTAATGAACACATAAATGCTCTAACGGTTTTTTATATTACTTTTCGGTCATTAGGTGACCTGAATCCAACTAGATAAGTTCCCTTATCTGCTCATAAAGCTGACACGAGAAGGAGAAACGGTCGAAAGGAATCTTTATGGCACGTATTAGTTTAAACCAAAACCATGATTAGCTTATGAATCTGTACGATAAGGTGTTCACCAATAACAAGGAATGGGTGCAGAAGCAACTACAACTCGATCCTACCTATTTCTCACAAATGGCAGAAAGCCAGGCTCCCGAATTTCTTTACATTGGCTGTTCGGATAGCCGGGTATCACCCGACGCTTTTATGGGTATTAAACCAGGAGACGTGTTCATTCATCGCAACATCGCCAATCTGGTCCCCAACAACGACATTAGCTCGCTGGCAGTGTTACAGTATGCCGTTGAGAGTTTGAAGGTTAAGCACGTTATCGTTTGTGGGCATTACGGATGCGGTGGTGTCAAGGCCGCTACTACCCATGATGATTTCGGCTATATGAATACCTGGCTACGTAACATACAGGACGTCTATCGTACGTATCGCGATGAGCTTGACGCCCTTGAAGACCCCGAAGCCAGACATCGGCGGCTAGTCGAGTTGAACGTACGGGAGCAGTGTATGAACGTAATGAAGCTGTCGTTTGTCCAGAAGCGTTTATTTGAAAGTCAGGATATTAAAGTGCATGGCTGGGTGTACGATCTTGCCAACGGGCAACTCAAGGATATGGAAGTTACGCTCGACGATTTAGTGCCAATCCTGGACATCTACCGGTTTAAACATACCGAAGTTGCGCATTAGACATATTCGTTGATTCGATTTATCGAATCCTGATACGTACCACTAACTAAATAGACGATTCCTGTAGCCTGCCATTTTCAATAAATTTGGCAGGCTATATCGTTTACTATACTATTCCTTATACTGCTAAAGCTATGGGTAAGTTTCACGAATCTATCAAATCCGCTCACAGAGAGTTTATCGAAAAGCAGCATATTTTTTTCGTCAGTACCGCGCCATTGAGCGCCGACGGTCATATTAACTTATCCCCTAAAGGCCTCGATTGCTTCCGGGTTTTGGGCGACAATCAGGTTGCCTATATGGATTTGATTAGCAGCGGCAACGAAACATCAGCACATACGCTTGAAAATGGCCGTATTACGTTCATGTTTTGTTCATTTGAAGGTGCTCCCAATATTCTTCGTTTATATGGAAAAGGATTTACGGTACTGCCAAATACAGCAGCATGGGATACATATGCACCGCACTTCCATGTTTATCCAAGTACCCGGCAGATTATTGTAGCTGATGTTGAGTTGGTACAAACTTCCTGCGGTTTTGGCGTGCCTCTGTTTGACTACATCGGCGAACGCGATATTCACTTCAATTGGGCCGAGAAAAAAGGGGAAGAGGGCTTATTGGATTACATTCAGGAGAAAAATTTAGTCAGTCTTGACGGTTTACCCACCAATTTGGGAGTAGCTACACAGAGTTGACTCATTGACAAATAACGGCTTTCCCAAGGTATTAGCAGACTTGAATAGCGACAACACCCAGCAATTCACCAAGTTTTTTGAGCTTGCTGGCAATGTGCCCTACTCCTACCGCACAGTGGTGCGCCGGACCGTGACTGTTCCAATCATTGACGAACCGTCGGGCACCGATCGAAAAGCGATAACGGCTGTTCGTATTGCCAATTTCCAGAATAGGCCCTGGTACAGATTCTCCTTCGGCCATCAGCAATTGTATCTTCCCATCGAGCGTCTCTACTACCGACAACAACGTAACAGGCCCATGTTTGACTGACATTTCTACCGATAAACCACTGCCTACTTTACCATGATAGACGTAAAGCGGACGTACTTTGGTTTTCCCTTCCGCAATGGCAATGTGCCCCGGCCCATCATGGCCCATCAATACTACGTCGTCGCGGAAATCCATAGCGTAGTACTCAGTAAATGATCCACCTACCCCAAATGCATCCATAATTTTCATTGCCTGGACATTCTTCACTTCGTATTCGCCAGCAACAGGTACGCCGTTGGCAGTCAGCAATGAACTGCCTAAAATCACCGAACTGATGGTGTCTTCGTTAAGAGTAGGCCCAGCATTCCGGTTACCGGTTCCTTTGTAATAATACGCCAGCGAACCCAGTTGAAGCTCATTAACCAGGCGGTCGAGCGCAACCGACGTACGAGCCGCCCGGTTTAGCTCAGCGATTGTGCAGTCCGGTTGAATATCGAATGCCTCAAAAAAGAGCTCGACTTGCTGTTTTGTTTCAGCCTCGGTCACCTCCTGACGTATCGCCGAAAGCTGATCCACCTCCACCATTTCAATGTGGCCGCCAAACGTAGCGCTGTGCAGTGTCAGGTTCGAATAAATGTCGAGCATACCGCCGTAATAATTGCCCATTACGCCCAACCGGTTGTGTGCCATTACGTTAGCTACGCGAGCAGCTTCAATCCATTCATCGATTTCGGTCCAGGCTTCGGGATCATCGTGCAGCATACCCGTAACCTGATAGAACGGAATAGCTGACCGCTTAAATACTGAAGCAATTTCGGGTACCGGACAGGCCGAGCAGTATGCCAGCCATTCGCCCGTCATGCGCGTGCGGTCTTCCAGGCTATTAAACCACGCATAGTCGATGGATGGCTCGGGTGACAGATTTAGCACAATGACCGGTACCTTCGCCCGACGTACGACCGGTAATACCGTTGACGAGAGAGCATAGGTCGTTACGTATAAGAAAATAATGTCGACGTCGGCCTGCCGAAACTGATGCCCCGCTACCATGGCTTTTTCGGGCGTATCAACCAAACCCAGGTTGACAATATCGACCTCTGGCCGCTGCATCTTTGTTGCCAACTCTCCTAGATAGCCTTGCAATCGGGCTTGTAACCCGTCAAATTGCGCCCAATACGCTTCCAGGCCGATGCCAAACAAACCGACTTTTAATGCATATTGACCGACCGATCCGAGTCTATAAACTAATCTGGTTGATGTATTCGTGGAATTTTTCTGCATGGCTTGACAGTAGTGGAGTAGCGCTCAGTTCTGGTATATTTTTCATCAAAACTAATACGTTACTAAGAAGATCAGCGTGAGAATTCTATTTCTTTCCGGACGCTTTGTGGTCTAATAGTTATTAGAAATTCTTCATAGAGAATTAGTTAGAGCGCCCCCGTTACCGGTTTGAAAAGTTGCCGGTTAAGGGAATCCGAGTTTTACTTTTCGCGTTTTTCAAAAAGAAACTATACCGGACGTCTGATGATTATCATAAAATTGACGTTACTTAAGAAGTTTGATTTTCAGCCTAGTTAGTAAGGCTTAACTGACGTGTCTTCACCAATGGCTTATTTCGTAAAACGTGGTTCTATCGTCCGCCAGATCTGGGGCGACTCCGACGTCATATTATTAGTGTTTGCTGGGTCGGCTGCTGAGTTCGCCCTCAACAAGGCGGTAGACTGGCTGTTTTTCACGGGGAAACTACCCGCTGATCCAATTGCCCGTTTGTTTTCGACGGTACGTTATGCACAGGAAATTGTCTTTCAGTCCGATGAAAAAGCGCGAAAAACGGTTGCCCGCATGGGTGCCATTCATGAAGGTGTCGAGCAAAAACGGGGCTATTCAATTCCAGACTGGGCGTATCGTGATGTGTTGTACATGCTAATCGATTATTCGGAACGCGCTTACGAAACTCTTCATCGCCCGCTAACGAATGCCGAACGCGAAGAATTGTTTCATACGTTTCGGGAGGTTGGGGCTGGCATGCACGTCCCAGATTTGCCTGCTACGTATGCCGAATGGCAAATTGACCGGCAGAAACACCTGAACCAGGACTTAGCTCATAGCGATTACACAGACAAACTTTTTCAGCGGTATCGGGAACAGTTGGGAAGCTGGCGGTACGATTTGCTTCGTCAGGTACAGGCCATGCTGGTTCCTAAACAGGTTAGCCGACTGGTGGACTTACCCCAAAAACCCCTGCTGACCTATTCTCTTGGCTTATATGGCCTACTAAACGCCGTGGGCTTACGGTCTGTCGTCCAACGTATTCTGTTACCTACCGCGTACCTGGAACAGATACGAGCTTTGGATAACGTGAATAACCGATAGAGTCATGTTATTACGTTACTTATGGCTGAATCAGGTTCAGTTGTGCGATCATGACATCCTGGCTGCACGCCATTAGCAATTAACTACGTATTCTGCAAACAGGTGGGGGCAGATTAGTCATCATTCATATTGATCAATTTAGGTACGCAATTCTAACCATTCATCAGCAATGACGTCTTCCCCCATTACGACCTCCGTTTTCGACTTGTTTAAAGTTGGGCCGGGGCCATCGAGTTCGCATACCATCGGGCCGATGAAAGCCGCCTTTGATTTTCAGCAGCGGCTTGCTACGTTACCTTCTGATGTACAGCAGCGTGCCGATGCTATTCATATTCATCTTTACGGTTCACTGAGTGCAACTGGCAAAGGTCACGGCACCGACCGAGCTATTGTAGCTGGGCTGTTAGGCTGGCAGCCCGAAACCACAGACCCCGACGCATTGCTGAAGCTTCTGCGCGATGCTAACGCTACGTATCCCGTATCGATAGGCAATCAAGCTATCAGCGTTGGTCCGCAACACCTTCATTTCGAGCGAAAACGATATGCTTCTCCTTATGCCAATACAATGGTGTTACGTTTAACTGCTGGAGACGAGACCCTGGCCGAAGAAGAGTACTATTCGATTGGGGGCGGGTTTATCATCCGAAAAGGCGAACCCGAGACCGTTGGCAGCAGGCAGGACGTACCGTATCCGTATAGCACCATGAGTGAATTGAAGGCCCAGCTTGCAGAGCATGAACTTATTCTTGATGATTTATTGATGGCCAACGAAATGGCCCTGACCGGACGTAGCAAACCAGAGGTAAACCAGCGAATCGACCAGATTCTGGACTTTATGCATAAAGCCGTTCGGCGGGGGCTTCGGCATAAGGGAACGTTGCCCGGATCCATAAAACTGAGCCGTAAGGCACCAATTCTGTTTCAGCAGGCTAAGGAAATGAGCCAGTCGTCGGATAGTTTCCTGATTTTTCTGAATGCGTATTGCCTGGCGGCTTCGGAAGAAAATGCTGCGGGTGGTATTGTGGTAACGGCTCCAACATCGGGCGCGTCAGGCGTTATTCCGGGCTTAACGTATCTGGGTAAGCACCATTTTCACTACGATAGAGCTACGCTACGTTCGGGTATGCTGGCGGCTGCCGTCATCGGGTTTCTGGTTAAACAGAATGCCAGTATTTCGGGCGCCGAAATGGGCTGTATGGGCGAAGTGGGCACGGCATCAGCAATGGGGGCTGCTTTTCTAACCCGGTGCACCCAGGGCGTACCAGACGTTGGCCCAATTGAAGCAGCCGCAGAAATAGCTATCGAACACCATTTAGGCATGACCTGCGACCCCATCGGCGGCTATGTACAGATTCCGTGCATCGAACGTAACGCCATGGGGGCCGTAAAAGCCTACAATGCTTTTTTACTCGCTACGTCCGGAGCAGCGTCTTTTCAGAAAATATCACTCGATGCCGTCGTTAAAGTCATGAAAGCCACGGGGCGCGACATGTCGACGAAATATAAAGAAACCTCT
>NZ_JBMDWV010000107.1:0-48502 GCF_048594605.1 Spirosoma sp. | reverse complement strand
CGAAGTTTCCCGAACAACTTCAATACGTAAAGCCCTGGCAGGCCAAACGTATATTATGGAACGTATTCATACCGGGCGCATTTATGAGCAACAGAAAACCTGAGGAAGCCGGAAACTTGATCGGTATCGAAACAGGGCTTTATAATTCATTACTGGGTAAATCGTACGGCGAAATTGCGGCCGAAAGCCGGAGTCAGCATAAAAGTCAGGGGTTCGGCGTAGCGGCCAATCGGGGAGCCCGTATCGATTATCTGCTGTTGAAAGGCGGAGATCCAGTACAGAAAGATCCGCTCGACGGCGTAGACCTAAGCTGGAAACGGGTCGCTAATTCGGCAGACGTTCAGACGCAGGTAACGCAACTGATCAACAACTTCCGGCCCGATCAACCAGCTGCGTCGGTGCCGGCCCTGGTACAATTGTACGGTGCTCTTGGCAAACTGGATACAACAAATCTGTACGTTAAAAGTAAACGTGAGGACGTGCAAACGCTTATTCAGCAGTGCTTGGGGCTCTATTTTGAAACCAATCCGGCTACGTATGCCGTTACACCCGGTGCTACCGTTAATCTGTCCACAAGCGTCGTCAGCCGGGCCGAATACCCTGTTACGCTGGTGGGCGTCCAGTATTCAACCAATAAAGATACAACCCTCAATCTGGCCCTCAAACCGAACGACGTTGTTCAGTTACCCATCCAGGTAACCATCCCGGCTAACCACAAAATTTCGCAGCCATACTGGCTCGAAAAACCCATGATTAAGGGAATGTTTCAGGTAGATAATCAACAGTTGATTGGGCTACCCGAAAGCCCGCCCGCCCTTACCGCCCGCTATATAGTTGACATCAACGGACAACGATTTACGTTTACCCGACCGGTTGTCTATAAATCGACCGATCCTGTCGATGGCGAAATCTATCGTCCGTTTATCGTACAGCCCGAAGTGATGGCCAACTTTACGGAGCGCGTTTATGCCTTTTCAGACAATACGTCGAAAACAGTGGAAGTAGTTGTCAAAGCCGGACGAGCCAACGTAACAGGAACATTGAAAATTGATGCGCCTGCGGGTTGGACCATCGAACCAAAATCTGCGCCGTTTTCGTTGGACCGAAAAGACGATGAACAACGTGCTACGTTTAAGTTAACCTCAACCGCTGGGGCAAAAAACGGCAGTTTGCGGGCAGTTATGACGACCGGCACGGGTACGTTTACCACGGCCCTGCGCCAGATTGCTTACAAGCATATTCCGACCCAAACGCTGTTTCCGCCCGCCGAAGCCAAACTGGTTAAGCTGGATGTAAAGGTGACCGCCAAAAACATCGGCTATATTGTTGGCGCTGGCGACGACGTACCAGCCGCTTTGCAACAAATGGGTTGTCAGGTTACATTATTAGGACCTGCTCAACTCAGTGGAAACCTGTCTGTTTACGATGCCATCGTTGCCGGGGTTCGAGCGTATAATACCGATGATTTTCTGGCCATCTATCAGCCCAAGCTGATGGATTACGTAAAAAACGGCGGCACAATGGTGGTTCAATACGTAACGCCGGGCGGTTCGGGATTTATTCAAAACGGCTTGAAAGTCAGTCAGTTGGGGCCATACCCTTTTAAAGTCGTAAATGAGCGCGTTACGGAAGAAGACGCGCCTATGACGTTCATCAATCCACAGCACCGGCTGCTTAATTACCCTAACAAGATTACTGAAGCCGATTTCAGCAACTGGATTCAGGAGCGGGGCATCTATTTCGCGCAGGATTGGGACAAAGCCTACGAGCCGATTTTCTCCGCCCACGACCAGAACGAAGCCCCCAAACAAGGCAGCCTGATTTACGCCAAATACGGCAAAGGTCATTTTATGTACACAGGTCTGGTTTTCTTCCGCGAACTACCCGCCGGTGTTCCAGGCGCATACTGTCTGTTCGCTAACCTGATTTCGGTAGGTAAGTAATCCAGAGTGAAGTCGGGTTCTCGTACCCGGCTTCACTCACTATACAGAACTCACTGATGCCACCGGCAAATTCTCCATAGCCCAATACGTCTGTTTACCTTTCAACGCTGCCTGATTCATCATTTCGTCGGCCCCGGCCGATGGGCCACCCACACGCAACACCGCATCACAGTGGTCGATCAAACGAACCGCTACGGGATGAAAAATTTCATTGAATACAGTATCCCCTACTTGAGTTGAACCCGCTTGCTGAATAAGTGGCAGAGCAATCCATTCTCCACAGATTGGTGTGTGCCCGGCACGATAGACGGTCAGGGCTGCTTCTTCCATGCGGTGCATATTCTGAGCAATTAGTTCAGGATTGTCGTTGGTATTGGAGCGGTACGGTCCAGCGATGAGTATCAGCATATTAGTTCAGAGACGTAGTAAGTTGTTGCAGACGCAAATGTTGAAGCAGCATAATGGTTTTGCCATCCATAATTTCACCACTTTCTATCATAGCCAAAGCCTGACTCACAGGCAATTCGAGAATATCAATCTCCTCTTCGTCAACACCCCCACCGGCGTTACGCTCCGTGTCGACCGTGTATTGAGCGATGTAAAAAAATAGTTTCTCAGTTACCGAACCGGGACTCATATACGCTTCCATAACTTTTTGCACCGACTGAATTCGATAGCCGGTTTCTTCTTCCGTTTCGCGAAGAATAGCCGTTTCGGGGTCGTCGTTATCGAGCAAACCGGCGCAGGATTCGATCAGCATACCCGATGGATTTCCGTTGACAAACGTTGGTAGCCGAAACTGACGGGTGAGAATGACCGTGTCGGTTTCTGGATTGTGAAGTAAAATTGTTGCGCCGTTCCCGCGATCATAAGCCTCACGCTGCTGCGTAGTCCAGCAGCCATCCTTGCCAAGGTAATTAAAGGTAAATCGTTTTAGAACGTACCAGTTGTCAGAAAGTAGTTTCTCCTCCGTTATTTGCACTCGCTCATTAGTCATTTGTTCAAAATTGTTTGATTTTGTTTATTTTTGAACAAAACAAGTTAATACGTCATGAATTTCCAACAGCGCAAGCAACTAATTGTGCAAACGGTCGAAGAACGCGGCTCCGTTGATGTTAGCGGCCTGGCGGACTTACTCCAGACCTCCGAGATGACGGTTCGTCGCGATCTGGTCCAATTAGCGGCATCAGGGCATATTTACCGAACTCGCGGGGGGGCTATGAAAGTGAGTCTGGCAACTGACAGACACACATTTGCTAACAAAACCGCCATGAATGCCGAGCGAAAAGATTATATCTGTCAACTGGCCGCGCGGGAGATTCAGGAAGGCGACGTCATTTTTATGGACTGTGGCAGTACGGTATTTCGGCTCTGCCAGTTCATCCGTAATAAACGGATCACCGTGGTGACCAACTCGTTGCCGGTTGTAGCCGAGTTAATAAATTCGGACGTAGCGGTTAATCTGGTGGGCGGAGAAGTGGATAAAGAGCGACAGGCCATTCACGGTCTGATTGCTGAAGAACACATTGCCCGTTACCGCGCGAATCGGGCTTTTCTGGGTGTCGATGGGATTTCGTTACAGAATGGGTTGAGTGCCAACAGCGAAAAGGAGGCCAGCATCACCACGGCCGTTGCGCGCCAAACCGAGAAAGTTTATCTGCTCTGCGATTCATCGAAGCTCGAAACCGACAAATACCTTTCTTTCGCCCCGTTGAGCCTCTTCAACGTGTTGATTACCGACAACGAAGCCAGCCCCGACGTAGTGAAAGCATATCGTCGGGCTGGCGTTACGTTAATTAATTAACTCTCGATCAATGCAACACGTAACTACTGACGTGAAAGAAGGGCCGCATACATGTTTCCTTGCCCATAAGCAGAGGGGCGTTCGCCCAGCTTTTGTATTGTAGAAAACCCAATACCGGAAAATAAATCACCCAATTGTCGGTACGTGATCGGGAAAGGCACCCACGGATTCGATCGGGTTGTTTCGTACTCCACAATCAGCACCAGAGCCCGATCAGACAGACGAGGTACGATACGTTCCAGAAACCGTTTTTTATCTGCTACGTAGTGCAGAGCATTGGCCATGAGCAGCCCATCAAGTTTCGGAAGGGTCGGCAGTTCCACCTCAAAATCAGCTCTGATAAAATCAATACGAACCGAATGCCCGTCGGGCGACGTATTGCGCGGTTGAGCCTGACGGTCAATGGCATAGATTACACTCTCATTCGGCAATAATGAAGCCAGAGCCTGTGTAAACAGACCTGTTCCACAGCCCAGATCAGCCCAGTGCTGTATTCCATTAGTACCGATACGTTGGTTATCGATCAGTTCGAGGGCGTCGGCTAGCTGCATCCGAATAGCTCTTAAGATTATAGTGAAAGTCGGTCAATACGTTGCCAGATCAATATCCAGACGTTAAAATCTACTCAAAAGTACTATCTATTGCTGTTTGAAACCCATACAAATCATCACCAGCGCATTTGTAATTTTCAATAGCATGTTTGTGAACGGTTTATCTTTTTTACGTATCCGAAGTAAGCCTATGCATTTCAAAATAAGTGAATTCCACAAAAACTATTGGAGTCAGCAATAGGGAAAAGCCGGTCCGATCACGATTTTTGCGAAATACGTTTTTTATCCCTCATGTGGCAAATATGGATTGATACGGGTGGTACGTTCACCGACGGACTTGCGCTTGATCCCGACGGCAATTTACACCGAACCAAAGTACTCAGCAGCAGCCAATTGCGTGGGCAACTCATCAATGGTAAACTGGTAGCCCCGTGGCTCAGCGCTCCTATTTTTGATGGATATCAGGCACGTATCGTTGAAACAGATGAGGTGTTTACAATAGAAACGCTGACAGCTACCGGAATTCTTTCCCTAAATAATCAGATCCCTTTACCCGATCGGAGAACAATTGAGTTGTTTACGGACGAGGAAGCGCCGGTTCTGGCCGCTCGGCTCCTGACGCAAACCCCGTTGAATCAGCCTTTTCCGAAGCTCGAAATGCGGCTTGGAACCACCAAAGGCACCAATGCACTGCTAGAGCGAAAAGGTGAGCGCGTTGCGTTGCTGGTAACCAAAGGGTTTAAAGACCTGCTTAAAATCGGAACGCAGCAACGACCGAATCTCTTTCAGCTCGCCATCCCCCCCGCCGACGTTCTCTACGATTCGGTACTGGAAGTTGAGGAACGTATTGCCGCTGGTGGTCAGTCAATAACGACTTTATCCGACGATACAATCGCTACGTTGCTGGAGCAGCTTCGGCAAACAAAGCCCGAAGCTGTAGCCATTTCCCTGATGAACGCGTATCGAAATCCGGCTCACGAACAAACCCTGCGCGATGCACTTCTGGAAGCGGGCTTCCACCAGATAACGCTTTCCACCGACGTATCGACGGCTCCGCAATACGTAGCGCGTACGCAAACGGCGGTCGTGAACGCGTACCTGACCCCCGTTATGCGGTCGTATCTCGACAATGTACAGCGGCAGTTGGGCAAAGGCAATTCACTACGTATCATGACCAGCGCCGGGGGCCTTGTTCGGGCCGATCTGTTTCAGCCCAAAGACAGTTTGCTGAGCGGTCCGGCGGGCGGGGTTATTGGAGCCGCCACGGTGGCTGATGGGCAGCCAATTCTTACGCTCGACATGGGCGGCACCAGCACCGACGTAGCGCGGATTCAGCGGCATCTGGACTATCGTTTCGCGACAAAAATCGGCTCATTTGACCTTCAACTTCCATCGCTGGCGATTGAAACCGTAGCGGCCGGTGGCGGTTCCATCTGCTGGTTTGAAGCACATGGAGCGACGCTCGCTGGTTCGACGCTCGACGGTGCAGCCTCTGGCCAGTTGCGCGTAGGACCACATAGCGCAGGTGCCAATCCGGGACCAGCCTGCTACGGTGCCGGGGGCCACGGTCAGCCGTTGCTGCTAACCATTACCGACGTCAATCTGCTGCTGGGTAAACTTCACCCGAAGCAGTTTGGCATACCTGTTTTTCCCGACAAAGCGCAGATCGCCCTGAACAATATTTTACAACAGGTTGAACAACAGACAGGTACTCGACCCGATGCAAACGTATTGCTGCGAGGGTTTGAACGAATCGCCAATGAAACCATGGCGGGGGCCATCCGAAAAATTTCTGTATCGCGGGGTTTTGATCCGAAAGACTATAGCCTTCTGGTTTTTGGTGGAGCAGGTGGTTTACACGGCTGCGCCATTGCCCGGCTGTTGGGTATGGAGCAAATGCTCCTTCCCTTCGATGGAGGTTTGCTGAGCGCCTACGGTATTGGACAGGCGCAAATTGAGTGGATGGCTTCACGCTCCGTGTTACGTCCCTTAACGGATGTCGCTACTGAATTGCCGGATTTGATTACTACACTGCGTCAGGAAGCGGCTCAAATGCTACGTTATGATATAGGGAGTAATGAATCAATTGAAACGAAATCAACATCCGTATTCCTACGCTTATCGGGTCAGGAAGCTACTGTCGATGTACCGTTTGGCGACCAGTTAGAAACTGATTTTCAGGAGAAATACCAGCATTTATATGGTCATTACCCGACTAACCGCACTATAGAAGTGGAGAGCATTCGGGTGCTTGTCAGCACGGTCGGTCCGGAACGTAGCAGCCATGGTTCACCGGTTAGCCACCGGCACGCAGTCCCCACGTTCGAAACCGATACGTATCCCGCCTACGACTGGACGCAATTGCAGGAAGGCGATACGTTCCGGGGGCCAGCGTTGTTGCTCAACACAACGTCGTCGGCCTTTATCGAACCCGGCTGGCGGGTCATTGTTCAGGCGGATAAAAATGCTGTGGTCGATTACATTGCAGATATCGAAGAAGACTTTTCTGCGCAGAAAGCTCAGGAAAGCAACGAAGTCATTCAGCTTGAACTGTTCACACAGCGTTTCCGGGCAATTGCCGAAGAAATGGGCGCTCAGTTGCAGCGAACGGCGTTTTCGGTCAACGTTAAAGAGCGACTCGATTTTTCCTGCGCGCTGCTCAATGAAAAAGCCGAACTGGTAGCCAATGCGCCACACATTCCGGTGCATCTGGGCAGCCTGGGTATCTGTGCGCGACTCGTGCTGGAAAAATTACCGCTCGAACCGGGCGACGTGATCATTACCAATCACCCCAAATACGGTGGTTCTCACCTACCCGACGTTACGTTGCTCAGTGGCATATTCACGGCTGACCTTAAGTTAATCGGTTACGTCATCAACCGTGCCCATCATGCCGAAATAGGCGGAAAAGTACCAGGTTCGATGCCGCCCGACGCTACGTCGCTTGACGAAGAAGGGGTTATTCTGGAACCGCAATACGTCGTGAAAGCCGGTAAGTTTTTATGGGAAAATAGTAATGATAACGTAGCGGATGGCTTAGCGTCGCGCTTTACGGATTGCCTCTACCCCACCCGCGCTCTGGCCGAAAACCGCGCCGACATCGAAGCGGCTCTGGCATCACTCAAAGCGGGCGAAACGGCTTTACAACAGCTTGTTGATCAATACGGTCTGTCAATAACCCATCACTATATGGCCCGTTTGCATCAATCAGCAACGGACGCCATCGCTGCCGTATTAAAACCGCTAAACGGCCAGACCTTTGAAGCCGAAGAGCCGCTGGACGACGGGCACCTGATTCGGGTAAAAATTTCTGTAGAAGAGGGCCACGCTACGTTCGATTTTACGGGTACGTCGGGTGTGCATCCAAACAATCTCAACGCCAATATTTCCATTCTATACAGCGCCGTCCTCTATGTATTGCGGTTGTGGTGCGGGAAAGATATTCCGCTCAACGAAGGGTTAATGGCTCCCGTTACGTTCATTTTACCGGAGTCGTCGTTTTTGAATCCGATTTTCCCCGATACGTCCGCCAATTGCCCTGCCGTTGTAGGCGGTAACACCGAAGTCAGTCAGCGGCTGGTTGATACGTTGCTCAAGGCACTGGGACTGGCAGCCTGCAGTCAGGGAACGATGAATAATTTTCTGTTTGGCAAGTCGACTCAGACCAGTGCACCGGCAAGCTTGGGAAGTTTCGGCTATTACGAAACGATTTGCGGAGGTACGGGCGCTACGGCGGGGGCTGATGGCCGTTCGGCGGTGCACCAGCACATGACCAATACCAAACTCACCGATCCCGAAGAACTGGAACGACGCTATCCGGTACGTTTGCACGAGTTCAGCATACGTAGTGAATCAGGCGGGGCCGGACAATGGCGCGGGGGCGATGGTATTGTCCGTGAAATCGAATTTCTGGAACCGGTTCAGGCTACGTTACTGAGTCAGCACCGCAACGTAGCGCCTTACGGATTAAACGGTGGGGAACCCGGCAAAACTGGCCAGCAAACCCTGATTTACACCGACGGTCGCGAAGAAACCTTACCGGGTATTTTCACCCGCGCCATGCAAATGGGTGAGCGTATACGTATCGAAACACCGGGCGGTGGTGGTGTTGGACTAATTGATTAGTAAAAGCACGCTGGTTTGACCTTATATCCGTATGAAGACACAAAAGATTCCATCCGGCTTTCGCTATTTGTTTACGAGAAAGCAACTAAAAGAACTGGAAAAATCCATTGAGTCTACCTTTCTTGAGATTGTTCCAGGCCGCCATCTTGATACGCAAATTCTCAATTCTGAACAGGATCAACTAACTATTCATCCTGTTAGTTTATCTGGAAGAATACAAAATGAAAGCTGGAAATTTACTATTTATCAGTCTGGCTTCAGAACAAATTTACTCCCGGAATCCTTAGAAACTGAGGTAAAAAACAGAGTGGCTATAGAAATTAGCCAGTACCTTAACAAAGCGAATAGATTCATTGACACTGACTTCGTTCAACATCCCCAATTATGGATTTACTGTACGGTGAGTCGAGACACAGTAGAGATAAAAACTAAAGAAATCAGGTAATTTACTACCATGCCCACAACCCGTCGCCAATTTCTAACCTCGCTTACTGCCTTAGCGGGCGCTACTGTTTTACCCATTGATCAGCCAGTTCAGGCAGATACAGTTGCTAAGACCTGGCCAATTTCCTGCAATGCGTACACATGGGGCACTTTTTATGGGCGGGAGAAAAAAGAATGGATGGCTGACCCTGATGCGTCGCTGACGGATTACGTAAAAACTGGGTTAACTGCTTACGAACCTTCGTTCACCAGTGTCGATGAGGTAAAAAAACTGGCGCCTTATCTGACAAAGTACAAGCTGGCGATGCCGTCGCTTTATGTCAACAGTTCGCTGCACCGCGCCGACGAAGCGCAAAAATCCATCGAGTCGGTTTTGGCCATTGCCGATGCCGCCAAACCGTTAGGGGCACGTATCATCGCCACAAATCCCAATCCGATCAAATGGGGTAGTGAGGAAGATAAAACCGATGCCGACCTCATTGAACAGGCCAAAAATCTTGATCGGTTAGGCGCTCAGCTACGAGAACAGGGATTTACGCTGGCCTATCATACCCACGCTCCCGAACACCGGCAGGCCGCCCGCGAATTTCACCACATGATGCTGGCAACCGACCCTAAAAACGTATCGCTCTGTCTGGATGCGCACTGGGTTTATCGGGGTTCCGGAAATTCGCAGATAGCCCTTTTCGACATAGTGAAATTGTACGGTAAACGTATTGTGGAGGTGCATATTCGTCAGTCGAAAAATGGGATCTGGCAGGAAACGTTTGGCGACGGCGATATTAACTACCGGCGGCTTGCAACGGATTTAAAGAATTTGAACGTTCAGCCGCTGCTGGTGCTGGAGCAATGTCTGGAGAAGAATTCACCGAATACAATTGGCCCAGTCGAAGCACATAAACAAAATCTACAGTACACCCGTACCGTTTTTGCAGGACTCATCTAAGCAGAGAAGCCGTAAAATCTGTTGTTCAGAAGAGCTAATTTAGACTATCAATACATTACGGTCTGCACAGAACAAAGCGGCACACACTTGGTTAATGAAGTATCACGCCAGAAGTCTGGCCTGCTGATTCTGTTACTCATTTAACCAACGTTAGCATTATGCAACCCAATATTGGTCTCGAAAAAGATGTTCTGAAACAGGACAACATCCTACTCAACGAATTTCTATCTGATCTGCACGTACTCTATATCAAAACCCGTAAGTACCACTGGAACGTAGCAGGACCGAATTTTATGGAGTACCATAAATTCTTCGAGAAGCAGTACAAAGCCATTGAAGCTGAAATTGACGAAGTAGCCGAACGTATTCGGCAACTGGGTGGTACCCCCCTGGCGACAATGGGCGAATTCATTCATAATACCAGCCTGAAAGAAGACGGAGGAAAGCCAAAGGATACCGCTGAAATGTTCAAAAATCTCTTGTCCGATCACGAGCAAATTGTTCGTGAGTTACGCGAAGACGTGGAGAAGTGCGACGAAGAACTAAAAGACGCCGGTACTGCCGACTTCCTGACGGGTCTGATGGAAGCGCACGAAGCCATGGCCTGGATGTTGAGAAAGTACTTATCTTAGTGATGAACGATGAATGCTGAACGATGACTTAGCGAAATGTTTCCTACATTCATCAATTATCGTTCAGCACTCATCGCTTTTTATGCCCAAATCTCTCTCGCTTCGCTCTGGTCTTGGTAGTGTCTTATTCTGGTCGGTCATTTCGGCAGCCTTCATTGGGCCGGGTTCCGTTACGTCCTGCGCTATAGCCGGGTCGAAATTTGGTTTACAACTGCTTTGGGTACTTACGTTTGCTACGTTAGGAACCGTCTGGCTTCAGGAAGCAGCCGCCCGGATCACAATTGCCACCGGGCAGGATCTGGGGCAGGTTATCACACATACTTATGCCGGAAACAAAGGTCGGAGAATTGCGTGGGCTTTGTTTCTGGCGATTTTTTTGGGCTGTGCTGCCTATCAGGCGGGTAATATTCTGGGCGCTGTTTCGGGCCTGGCCCTTCTCACAAATATACCCGTCCCCACCCTGACGGTTGTTGTTGGCTTCGTCTGTATTTTACTACTCTGGATCGGTTCAACGCAGAGTCTGGCCAACTTTCTGGGCCTTATTGTCTTTGCCATGGGCGGGGCATTTATTTACGTAGCATTCGGAACGCCCGTTACGTCCGTCCAACTGGCCAAAGCGCTGGTCGTGCCGACGATTCCTACCGGCTCGCTGCTGCTGGTAAACAGCCTGATTGGGACAACGATTGTACCCTATAACCTATTTTTCGGATCGAGTATCGTACCCACCGTGGATTCGGCGGGTCAATCGCTGAGTGAAATGCGGCTGGGCATCTGGGTCGCGGTTGTTCTGGGCGGGATTATTTCCGTTGTGCTTCTGTTAGCCGGGCTGCTTATTCCTGAAGACTTCTCGTATCCGCACATGGCCCAGGTACTGACCGACCGACTTGGCACCTGGGCGGGTTCTTTATTCGCTTTCGGATTATTTGCCGCCGGGTTTGCCTCCTCGCTAACGGCACCTCTGGCGGCTTCCGTTACGGCGCAAAGCCTGCTGGGTATTCGTAAAAACTCACCAGCGTATCGCGCTATCTGGCTGATAGTTATGGGAACCGGGCTAACATTCGGCTTACTGAACGTAACACCTATTCCGGTTATCGTTGCGGTTCAGGCAATTAACGGGGTTCTGTTACCCTTCGTTACGCTATTTCTGTTTGCGGCCGTAAACAACCGGAAACTTCTGGGTGATACGTATTGTAATTCGTTGAGCCAGAACATAGCCATGGGCCTTGTTGTCATTGTAACGGCTGTTCTTGGTCTGTGGAACGTCTGGCTGGCGTTTCAATAGCGAAGCTAAGAGCCGGGCGTTACGTTATCAGGCTAAATACACAGTTCACTGACCCTTACCTGTCTGCTATTTGTTTTCTATTTCTTCTTCCGCAGTTGCTTATTCTGCTGTTCCAATCGCTCGATACGTTTCTGCTGCGCAATGAGATGAAGCGTTAATTCTTCGTTCTTTTTTACCAGCGTAGCCAGCAGCGTAGTCAGATCTGTGCCCTGCTTTACCATTTCCTCAGCACTGGGAATACCGGGCAGGTGTTTATGTTCCTGAACGTACTGCTCCACTTCAGCCAGAGGCTTCAAGCGGTAAGACGGTGCAAAGACATAATCGGCCCACTCATTTTTTGTTGTCGGCTGTACGTGCATGGCTACCGTTGACAATCGTCCTGCCAACGTAACATCACCCTTGTCGTTAACCGTCAGAAATTTGCTGGCCGTAGTCTCTGCTGCTGATGAACTGGCGGTCATGTTGGTCAGACGCAGTCCGCTACGTCCCTCCACACCCGCCGTCAGTTCGAGTCGATTTTGCGGGGTAGATGTACCAATGCCTACATTGACATTATTGCCCAATACCATAGCGTTACTGCTCATAACACGGGCATTGGCACCAATAGCCGTTGCGTTCGATAAACCCGCCCCCATGCCAGCAGCGTTAGCGCCCAGAAGCGTGTTACTGCTGCCATCCGTACCATCGAAACCGGCATTGGGTCCTATGATAAGATTCTGGTTTCCCCGTATGTTGCGCTGCCCGGCGTTATAGCCAATAAATACGTTATCACTACCGTCCGTATTAAGCTTACCAGCTTCATAACCAACGAACGTATTGTGGCTACCAACGGTATTCGGGAAGCCCGCTTTATAGCCAAAGTACGAATTGTAAGAACCCGTTGAGTTGCTCTGACCAGCCTGACTGCCCATAAACGTATTGTAGGTTCCGCCATTGACAGCACTCGTACTCTGGCCAATAAATAAATTTGTTGTTCCGTTGACAGACTGAAAGCTAACGACCTGATTGTCTGGGGTTATTATCTGGCTTTGACCCAATATATCTGTCCCTAAGCCGAGTAATAAGATAACGGCACTAACTGTAAAAATTTTCATAGTAAGTAAAGACAATAAGATACAGAGTAAATATAAGACTTTTTACTACTTAAGTTTACCAGAAAGCAGATTAAACAAAATAAAACGAGCCCGGTTATCCCAGGCTCGTCAATGAGTAACATTATATAGATAATTTCAGGCCCCCAGCTGTCTGCAAAAACTGGCATGATCCCAGTTGATATCTAAATGCGTAATGCGATCGGCTTCGTCGAAGCGAAAAACAAATACGTGATCGCTATTAAATTTCAGTCCTTTATTTGTGATTCCCATAAAATCCTGTTTCTGCGTACCAAAAATAGTTACGTGTGCTGTAACGGTATTGTCTTCAGCGGTCAGGCTATCAACGGTATTGTCGACATCGGGAAAACAATCCATAATGAGTTGCCAGACGCCCTTGCCAAACTCCCAGAAGGAGCCTTTCCCATCTTCGCCCATCGGCTGAAAATGCACCGTAGCATCGGGTGTGGCGAGTTGAATCATGCGGGCCGTATCCATATCCTGATACGCCGAGAAAAAAGCCAGACAAGCCCCTTTGCGTGTCTGTTCAGTAAGCGAAATTTTATTTAGCGTTTCCATTGTTTGTGTTGGTTAATAGGTGATTGGCAGAGGGGTAAGGGCATGGGGCGGACATCAATGGAGTCCTTCCTTTGCCCTATGCCCTCACCCGTTGGCTACTGCGCTTTCGGGTAACTGGCGTGCGCTTTAATTTTGCGGATCTGGCGTAAATGCCGGTCAACGTGCCCCCACTGATAAATATACACCTGATGCAGGTTACGTGGTGATTTTGTGGCAGTTAATTCAAAACAGGCACGCATATCAGCTTCTGTCTTTTCGGCAAAAGCAATGTTCTGATCTCGCAGCCGGGTAAAGAATGTGAGGTTATCTTTTCCTTTGATAAAGCCTGTTGGTCGCGAAAAATCGGGCGAGATGTGCGGTTTCTCTTCCATAATAAATTCACGGTAATAACTGTCGGGCTGACTAGTTTTGATCAGTTCAGGCTGGGGTGTATTCCGACTACTGATCCCGATTTCGCGGGCCCAGATAATCTCCCACAGCGCCAGATGCTCCACCACTTCGGCAATGCTCCAGCGGTCGGGCGATTCGTGAAAATGCCACTGCTCATCAGTCAGGTTTTCGGTTTCACGTGTGAGTTCGTCGCGGGTACGCCGGAGATTGTCGACCGTATAGTTCCGATCTTCCTCCGTCCAGAGTTTTTGCGCATAGCTTGCCGAAATCGCCAACGTAGCGATCAGGATTGTAAGAAATATTTTCATGATTGATATGAAGAAATGGTGTAGATATAGAACTGATTTACTTCACTTTCACAAATACTTCGCGGAGTTTCCCGTCCCAACCCTGCTGCGTGTACTGGCCATTTTTGGGCGAAATCTTAAATTTTTCGACCATACCACGCCGTTTGCCATCTGCCTGCCACGACCAGAATTCGTTGGTTTCGGTCAACGTAGTGCCGTCGTACTGATACGTAGCACCACCTGCTCCATTGAACTGCTTCGTCACGGCATTGTAATAAGCATAGACGACCATCGGGTAACTGAATATCTTGACTACCTGTATGTTTTTATACTTGCCTTCACCCAAACGGTCGTTTCCCCACTGCCCTTCTTTCATAAACCAGACGCCTTCCAGCGCACTGTTTTTAAGTGGTTCCTTCGCCCTGATACGTTCGCTTATCTCGTTGATCGGGTAGTTTTTGTACTGCTCTGAATTCATCATGCCGTACTGTTCATACTGTTGCGGGCTAACCTTATAATCGAACGTAAAGACGTTGCCGACCGCCGTTGAATCCCAGGAATAGAACCCAACCGTCTCGACGTACTTGCCATTTTTGAGTTCATACGTACCGCCACAGGCTCCATTGAACGGGCTTGGGCCGGTGTTTTTTTCGTCATAGCGCCCACGCCGTTTGTCGTCGTAAAAAGCCCCGAACCAGTAGCCGTCCCGAAACACCTTAATTACCGTAACCGAGTCGCGGGGCTTCCAGTCGGTCATGGACCCGTACTTGTTTTTTGTCTGCCGAAAGGCACCATTCAGTTTGCCCACCGGCTCATCAGATTCAAACGCCAGGATTGGCAGCAACGTAGTGAAGAGAATAAAAAATAGCTTTGTCATTGTATTATGTATGTGGATTTGATGACAAAACTATGGCTGCCTCAAGCGCCAAAATTGTAAAAATGCGACATTTAGCACGAGGCTTCTGCCAAATCAGCTTTTGGGAAAGCTAATCCATTAACTTTCGGTTGCTGTATTTTTCTGGAGACGGTCACATTTCTGGCGCGCAGGCGGCATAACCGTTCTCAACTGCAACCGATCATCCTTTTTTCGGGGCTACACGCGTTTGAAGGCGCTAACTTGGGGGCTGTTTCATCAAATTAATACCAGCTGTGTCAACGTATCGCACCAACCTTCCGATTTTACTTGTTCTCCTGAGCACAACGCTTGGCCTGACTACATCGCAGGCGCAAAGTTTGTACATGCCCCGTAACGTAAAACAGGCGTACCAGAAAGGAACCCGCTCGATGGATGGTAAACCGGGTAAAAACTACTGGCAGAACTCGGCCCGCTACACCATCAACATTACGTGTGCACCACCAAATCGAACCATTCAGGGAAGCGAAGAAATTACGTACGTCAACAACAGCCCCGATACGCTGTCGTTTCTGGCGTTTAAGTTATTTCTGAATAGCCACCAGCCGGGCGCCGTTCGGCAACAGCCCGTTTCCGCCGATTACATGACATCCGGCGTAAAAATCGACCGATATACTGAAAACAACGTAGCACGACTGTGGCCCGCTACGAGCTCAACTGTACATCGGATGCCGCTCACAAAACCGCTGATGCCGCACGATTCGGTTAAGCTGACGTTCGACTGGCATTACGACATTTCGCAGGAAAGCAACCGCGAAGGGAAGCTGGATTCTACTACGTTCTATCTGGCCTATTTTTATCCGCGCGTGGCCGTTCGCGACGATTATTACGGTTGGGACATGGTGCCGTTTACTGAAGCGCAGGAGTTTTACAACGACTTCAACGACTACGTAGTGAATGTGAAAGTACCCGCCAATTTCCTCGTCTGGTCGACAGGTAACTTGCAGAATGCCAATGAAGTACTGCAATCCACGTTTGCCAAGCGGCTGACGGAATCCATGCAAACCGATTCAATCATACACGTAGCAACGGCGAAGGATATTGCGGCCCGGAACGTAACAGCGCAACAGGCCAGTAACGTCTGGCGGTGGCAGGCCAGCAACGTTCCCGACATTGCCCTCTGTATCAGCGATCAATACGTCTGGGATGCGTCGAGCGTGGTGGTCGACAAGAAAACCGGTCGGCGGGCGAGTGTACAGGCAGCTTTTAAAGACAACGCCAACGATTTTCACCACATGGTTGAGTTTGGTCGTCATTCCCTCGACTGGTTCTCTCACAACTGGCCGGGCATTGCGTACCCCTATCCGAAAACGACTATTGTGCAGGGTTTTGCCGATATGGAATACCCGATGATGGTAAACGACAGCTCAGTGCCCGATCTGAATTTTGCCCGCTTTGTGGCCGAACACGAGATTGCGCATACCTGGTTTCCGTTCTACATGGGCACCAACGAAACCCGCTACGGATTTATGGACGAAGGCTGGGCAACGGCGCTCGAGCATCTGATTGGTCAGGCTGATTTAGGCAAAGAAAAAGCGGTGAGTCTGTTTCAGCAGTTTCGGGTTATCCACTGGATCAAAGACCCGTCGGCCGAGCAGGATTTACCGATTATTACGCCATCGAATATCCTGAGTGGTGCGGCATTGGGCAACAACGAATACGGCAAAGCGGCTTTGGGGTATCTGGCGCTTAAAGATATGCTGGGTGATGACCTGTTCAAAAAAGGGCTGCACGAATTCATGAACCGCTGGAACGGCAAGCACCCGACGCCCTGGGATATGTTTTTCAGCTTCAACAGCGGCACGGGAAAAGACCTGAACTGGTTCTGGAACAACTGGTATTTCACCAACAACTACATCGACTTTGCTATTCAGAACGTAGCAAACTCAGCTACGCAATCGGTCGTTACGTTACAGAACATTGGCGGCTACGTAGCACCGGTCGATCTGGTCGTTACGTTCATGGATGGTACTAAAGAAACGTTCCATCAGACACCCGCCATCTGGCAGGCAAATCAGAAACAGGCGACGATAAAATTGCCCACCAAAAAGAAAGTACAGTCGATCGCGCTGGAAGGCGGCATTTTTATGGATGCCGACGAACGTAACAATATTTGGAAAGCGAAGTAATTCATAATTTCCTACGCCTTGTGTATGATTCCGCACTGGATATACACAAGGCGTGCTTTTACGCTGAATACAGAGAATCCTCCTGTTTCATACTGATGCCAAAATGAGCGGCTAACAGACTTTCGAAATCGGCGGTATCTGTAATGGCCCATTCCTTAATTTGCTTATCATCTCTGATTTTCAACGTGTTATCTGTCAACGTAATACGTCCGTTCGGTGTTAAAAGCGTACACAGTTTATTCTGCGTAAAAAACGAGTCTGAAGATGTCTGATGGTAATGACACATATCGGTAAACTCAGTTAATTCGCGCGGAATGAGCGTAAACAGGTAAGCGGTTACCCACTCTTCCGTTTCTTCCTGTTGCTGAATGGCGAGATAGTTTTCATCGTGGGTTGTTATGCGGTACGACCCGCTACTATCCTGCTGTAGTTGATCGAGTTGAATTGGCAGTGGATAAATCGGGAACCGGCGTCCAAACCCAACGTCAACCAGCCAGTCGGTATCGTCGATACGAGCTACAATCGCCAGATGATCAAATTCATTATTAAACCCCTCACCTGGTACGTAAACCCGTCCTGAAATCCGTTTCACATCGTATCCTAAACTACGTAGCAATTCATAGAATAGGCCATTCAGCTCGTAGCAGAACCCACCCCTTCGTTGCGTAACGATTTTATCGAACAACGCTTCCGGCTTCAGCACAATCTCGCGACCGTAGTGGATGTTCAGGTTTTCGAGCGGCACTGTTAACAGGTGCTGATGATGCAGATGGCGCAACGTAGCGAGGGTTGCGTCCGGTGAACCAACGTATTGAATCCGATCTAAATAGGCACTGACATTCATCGACATGAAATTTATTTCGTCGCACAAGTTGCGCATAATCAGTACATGAAGGCAAGCTATTGTCGATTGAATCGTCCTGAATAGCCGTTCTATCAGCAATTACGTTGAGTAATCAGATAAAGCGGACGTAATGCTAATTGTCAGGAACAATCGTTTCCTGCCGAACGTACTACTAACAGGTACCATTTTCTGCGCGCATGACTCGCCGACAGTATTTCGTTGTTATCCTCATTTTAGGGACGCTCTCCACCATTAGTCCTTTCTCCATCGACATGTATCTGCCGGGCTTTCCGGCCATTGCCCATGATCTTCACACATCCATTTCGCAAGTTCAGTTATCCTTAACCGCTTATCTGATTGGCATTTCGGTTGGTCAGCTTATTTACGGGCCACTGCTGGATCGATTTGGGCGTAAGTTGCCGCTTTACGGTGGTCTGCTTATTTATATGATGGCTTCGGTAGGTTGTGCGATGAGTACGTCCATCGATATGCTGATTGCTATGCGGCTCCTGCAGGCGCTGGGCGGCTGTGTGGGTTTAGTAGCCGCTCAGGCATTGGCCCGCGACTTGTTTCCGGTCAATGAAATTGCTCAGGTTTTTTCGACGCTAACGCTGGTAATTGCCGTATCGCCGATGATTGCCCCAACGGTCGGCGGCTATGCAACGGCGGCTTTTGGGTGGCATTCGATCTTTATCATTCTGGCGATTATTACGTTCCTGATGCTCGTCGGCGTGTACGTTGCCCTGCCGGACGGCAAACCGGCCGACCCGTCGCTCTCGTTACGTCCGAAGGCTGTTCTGACAAGCTTTTTCACGGTGTTAAGACAACCGCAATTTCTGACGTACTCGCTGACCGGTGGAATTGCTACGTCGTCGTCATTCGCTTATCTGGCCGGCTCTTCGGATATATTCATGAATATTTACAACGCCAGTGCGCAGGAGTACGGCTGGATTTTTGCCTTCATGGCTATTGCGTTGATTGTGCCAACGCAGTTCAACCGATTGCTGCTGAAACGGTTTACGAATGAGCAGATTATTTATGCAACCTTACTTTATCAGTCTGCAGTTGGTATTGTGCTGGTAGTGGGCACCTGGGGCGATTGGTACGGCAAATACGGTCTTATCCTCATGTTGTTTCTGTTTCTGGCAGGTCAGGGTCTAACCAATCCAAATGCGTCGGCGCTTTCGCTGGCACCTTTTGTCCGTCACGCGGGGAGTGCTGCGGCTTTAATGGGAAGCTTTCGAATGGGCTTTGGCGCGCTTGTTTCCGGCGCGGTCAGCTTTTTTCACAACAATACGGCTATCCCGATGGTCGGTGTTATGACCGTCTGCGTCACCAGTGGGCTGATTATTTTGCTGGTCGGACAACGTACTACGCGCTACCTGGCCAGCAAGAACGCGCTTACTGAACCAATGGCAGAGGTTATGTTGTAGCGGACACAGGGCTGGCAGCAAAAGCAAAACCTCAATTCTTTTGATTGAATTGAGGTTTTTTCATAGCGTTGAGTAGATGAAAACATCTGTAGAGTGCTGACAGCCACAACTGTCTTTCAGAGGGAGTCTGATATTTTCAATGAGAAACGTTACGAATTTGATGCCAGAAACGTTTCTCCATAACAATCGACTGATTAATAGGCGTTTATAAATGCAAAATTCACTTATACGTAGGCTTCGAACCGAGAATACGAGTAAAAAATCCCCATTTTTGTAGGTATATATGCCTAATTATTTATAAGTAGATATACGGTCATATTAACTATTTTCTATGCTTCATATATTGTACATTATTGCTATAACAGCCGAAGCAATGACAGCCGCTTTATCGGCCGGCCGTCGGGATATGGATTGGGTTGGTGTCTGTATTATTGCCTGGATTACAGCGCTTGGCGGGGGAACAATACGTAATATGCTGTTTGATCATTACCCAATGGCCTGGGTTGAGCATCCTGAATACTTGCTCATAACAGCCGGAGCAGCTCTGTTTACACCGCTCATTGCTTCGTTCATGGGCCGATTGAGGAAATTATTCCTTTATCTGGATGCGCTCGGGCTGGTGGTCTTTACCCTGATCGGTTGTCAGATTGCCCAGGAAATCCATCTCCCGGTTACTATTGTCGTATTCAGTGGAGTGATAACAGGCTGTGCGGGTGGGGTGCTGCGGGATGTGTTATGCAACGACATTCCTCTACTTCTGCGGAAAGAAATTTATGCCAGCGCGTCACTGGTTACGGGTAGTTTATACGTAGCACTCAACCACTGGTATCATCACACAAACCTGGCTATGATTGTGGCAGGCGTAGTCGGTTTAGCAATACGTTTGCTGTCTATTCGTTACGACTGGCACATGCCCAAGTTTGTGTACCGCGATAAATGGGAGCATTAACTATGGCGTAGCCGTTTCGTCATCTTCCGCACCGTACCTGGCTTTGCGGATTTCCATCCACTCGCGCGCGGTGCCTCCGTTGCTGAAGTGCTCATCTTCGTCCTGAATTTCCTGATCCCAACTGAAATCGGTAGTAAATTTCCCCTGAGCAGTCAGGTCAATTTGCAGCAGATTGGCGCGGGGCAGCCCTTCGGTTTTTCGCTGGAGATATAATTCCTGAACGGCCTCCGTTACCTCATCCGCAAAGTCAGCCACTAACGGTTCAGCCTCTCCCCCAGGTGTCAGATACGTACCGTCAAATTCAATATCCTGCCCATCCGACAGGATCTGGACGTTCAATCGGGCAATGGTCCACTCATCCGGAATGACAGAACTAATCGCATCCGTCAGTACGTCATAAATTTCATTCGTTGTCATAAAAAGAACGGAGTTTACACCTTTTTCCAGCGCGAAAGCCAAAGCAGAAACGTCTGCTTTGGCTTTCGCGCAACAAGGTAATTAATAGCTTAATTCTTCACCTGAACGGGCAAATCTTCCAATTGGGCATAGCTCAGCTTCCAGGTGTTGTCCGATGCTTTTTTCCAGAGCAGAATATAGTTGCCCTCGCCATACGCATGCGGATCGTTTGGATTGATTGGCAGCACGTCGACCGAGAACGTACCGGCTTCGTAGGCCGTCTGGGTGTCGGTACTCGAACTTACTACGTTCGTTTTCAGGTCGGTGATCGTCGGCATCGTTTCGCGAACCCACTTGTCGGCAACTTCGGTCTTTCCTTTAAAGTGCGTATTTCCCTGCAAAAAGTGGACGTCGTCGGCCAGAAACGAAATGACTTTGGCTGAATCTTTATTATTCCAGGCGGCAATAAATTGCTGATCAAGCTCCTGAATATTAACGGTTTCGGTTGATTTTGAGCAGGAACTTAACAGAGCAGCCGTAAATAGAAGGCAGCAGGATAGTTTCATGATGGTTGGATTTTACTGTGAATATTAGTCTGATACGTTGCTCCAAAACGAAGCCTGGAGCAACGTATCAGGCAACAACTTACCAGCTTTTCCGGCGATACTCAGAAGTAGGATACGGCGACAAAGGATCGCCATACGTATCGTTCGCCAGGAATCCCGATTTCAATACGTACGAAACGGGTTGCTGGCCGGAGTCGATCAAACTGGCGGCCTGAACACTGGAGGCAACACCCGCAATTGCTGTTGGTTTAGCAACTTCCTGAGACGACGGCACAGTGTTACGGGCCACGGCTTTGGCCTGTTCAGCCTTGTCGGCAGCAGCCCGATCGGCAGCAGCCTTCTCGGCGGCAGCTCGTTCCGCAGCGGCTATGCGAGCGGCTTCGGCCTGCCTTGCCGCTTCGGCTTTGTTCTTATTGTCCTTGTGTTTACCGATGGCATAACCGGCAGCGCCCCCAACCACTCCACCAACGACACCCCCTACAACGCGGTTTCGCTTATTGATGATGGCACCAGCAGCGGCTCCGGCACCAGCTCCGATGGCTGTCCCTTTCGCCTGTGGACTCCAGCGCCGTTTAGCGTTTTTACCAATGGCATAACCAGCCGCTCCGCCAGCTACTCCACCGACCACTCCGCCAACCACGCGATTTTTCTTGTTCACGATAGCGCCAATGGCGGCTCCGGCACCTGTACCGATAGCAGCTCCTTTAGCTCCGGTTCCCCATCCTTGTATGGATTGCGCTTCGACCGTTTGGCCAAATGCACTGATTGTCAGCAAACCTAGTGCTACAACCTGATGGATCTTTTTCATATCAACAGTTTTTAAAATGATACGATGGCTTACAAATGACAACTAACGTTTTCTGTTCCGTAATTGTTTGTTCTAAGATTGGAATGGAGGTAGATGGTTTAATAGACTATCCTGAAACTATTTAAGCAGCATAAATAGTGTCTTTTTGACATAAAATCGCCCTGCTAACTGAAAACCAATCAGTTAGCAGGGCGAAAATTGGATTATATCTGCTTAAAAAATTTTTAGTATAGCGCTACGTTAGGGTCTCCTTCATAGGCTGACCCAATCCGGCAAAGCTGATTGAGCACTTCCCCAAAGAGGCCGTATATATGCTTTAGTCGCTCGACATCCCTAATGACGCCAACAACCTGAAACGATAACAGATCGACGTTTTCCGGAAATCGTTCTGTCAACCAACCAGCGTCATCTTTCACTTCCAGACCAATTTCGGGCTGGGTCTCTATCAATTGTCGGATGTTGATATTATTGAACAGAAGCTGAAGTTTATATTCGTCATTCCCCTGAATAATGAACTGATCGTCAAAATCGGGATAACCGACTTCTACGTCCTGCATTAACCCCAGTCGCTTTCCCAGTGCACTGAAAAACCCTTTCCGGTATATTCTGAACCGAAATCCGTCCGGATTCACATAAGGCGCTCTCATGCGCGTGTAAGTAATGTGCGTTTTCCCGGTCGAAACGGTATACGTATCGAGCGTAATGGTCCACTCCTTAACCGTTGCTTCTACCCGGCTTCCTTTCCAGAATCCACCCTCAACGAAATCAGCATGAATTTCCGCTGCCAACTGCTGCCAAACCTCGTCTTTATACGGACCGAACAGTTTTCTTAAAATGCTCATATTGTTTTTTATGAGGGAATACGATACGTTCTATAGATTTTGCATCCAGACTTCCCGTAATTGTAGTTGCTCGGGTGTAGCCTGCGCGGCTGGCTCGAAAACATACTGCTTGACTGCTTCTTTCTCAAGCATCGTACTTTTGACGGTACTCTCCTGCCCATTCCGCCGAACCGTTACATCATACGTATCGCCTGGTTTAAGCTGTTTCAATGCTTCCTGTATCTTTCCAACGCTTTCCAAACTTACCGGTTGACCGTTAAAAGCCGCCCACTCGTCATTTTCCTGCAAGCCCGCTTTGACCAGGGGATCGGCCAGTTTTGTCAGGTAGAATTTACCATCGGTAAATGCAGGTTTCATGCCAAGCCAGGTCGTTTTCTCACCTGTAGAAATCGATGGAATATAGGTAATCCCCAGTTTACTATAGTATTCCTTAAATGGCAATGGCTCAGCGGCTTTGACGTATCGGTTGAAGAAATCAGCAATTTCGGGATACGTCATTTGTGTGAACGTAGTGAAAAAGTCTTTTTCAGAAAAAGCTTTGTCTGGCCCATACGTAGCAGCCAGTTCGTTGATCACTTCGCGCAGGCCACGCTTACCTTTCGAAAGTTCGAGCAGGCGAATGTCCAGTAAACCTGCTACCAAGGCCCCACGGGCATAGATGTTACCGTATTGTCGCTGACCTTCGTCGGTATAGCAGGTCAGGCCGAGTTTGCTCAGGCTATAGGTTGTATCGAGGCTTTTGTCGTACACAATCTTTTGCGTCTGCTCGTCCAGATACGTTGGTAGGTCCATAATCTTGCCCCGCAGTTGCATGGCGTCGCTGGCCCATTCGGTTACGCCTTCATAAAGCCACAAATGCTCCGAAGGCGTCGGCGTTTCAAAATTGAACTGCTGAATGATTTCGCTATGAATATTCAGTGGCGTTACTACGTGAAAAAACTCATGCGCAGCAATCGATGTCATGTCGTCGGCCAGCTTCTTCGAAAATTCCTCTTCTTTGATAACGTATTCCGAGCTGTATGAATGTTCCCAGGCGCCCCAGCTCTGATCTTCAAAATGGTACAGGAACGTGTAGCGCTTTACAGGCAATTGTTTCAGAAACTGACCCGCTGCGTTTAGCATGGCCTGCATGTTGGTCAGCAGTTGCTCCGATTTGATTTTGTCGGTTTTCGAATACGTATAGACGTCAACATCGGCTCCTGCGACTTTCGTCGTTGCTTTGGTCAGACGCCCCAACAGAATGGGCGAATCGACGATGCGATCGTAGTTTGGCGCAGTAAAATAGCCTTTCGCATTTCTGTCCAATGCCGTTCCAACCATCCATTCAGCCGGATAGTCGATCTTCACTTCGATGGGAGCCGCCTGCATACCGCTCGGGAAACCGAACACGCCCTGCCCATTGATTAACGCATGATCCTGCTCAATAGACGTACCACACATATTATACGGCTTATGCTCAGTTACAGGCGTATCCCAGGTTTCGGCAATGCTATACTGAACCGTACGTACCTTTTCTGGCTGCTCGAACTTCCACTGATTCGTCGAAACATGCTGCGTTTTCAATTCACGGCCTTTCGCGTCCAGCGCTTTAAACGACCGAACGTAACGACCAATATCCATAATCTGATACGTACCGGGTGCCGTAGCCGCAAACTGATAGATAGCATTATCGGCCGTTAGTCCATCAACACGTAGCGTCACCTTAAACTGATCGTCGGCCCGGTCGTTCAGGTTTATTTCGTAAAACAGCGGGAGCGTTGGTTTGGCAATTGCGGTCTGAAAAACAAATGTGGCTGAAGCCAGCAAAAGAAGGCGGATAATCTTCATGAAAATTAGTTATTGGTCGAATACGAATAAGCAAGTTAACTCAATTCAGGGAAGGCCTGAACTCGGTTAGTTTTGCCGGAGGTAATTGAGGATAAGCGGTGAAGCAATTAGGGTACATCCACAACAGAAGGTTGATTTTTATAGTCAGTATGATTCTCGATATTGTATCATATTGGCTATGAAAATCAATCTTCTATTTTTTGGCATTTAGCAATCAGTATCCATGTAAATCCAGTTCTGCCGTATCGATCTGCTCGACTCGCTTGCCCATTTTTTTCTGAATGATTTTGAAATGATGCTGATCGTCGGGCGTAATCAGCGAAATGGCTTTGCCTGTCGCTTCCGCCCGACCCGTCCGGCCAATCCGGTGAACGTAATCTTTGGGTGAACGGGGCAGTTCAAAGTTGATCACATAAGGCAGTAACTGAATATCGATTCCCCGCGCCAGCAGATCCGTAGCTACTAAAACGGTTAGCTTTCCCGCTTTAAACTGATGCAATACGTCGGTGCGAATATTTTGCCCTTTCTGACCGTGAATAGCGGCTGCCTGAATCCCGTTTTTATTGAGCTTGACAACCAGATTATCGGCCGTTCGGGTCGACGATACAAACACCAGCACCTGCTTCATCTGCCCGGTTTTGATCAGGTAACGTAGCAGTGGGCCTTTGCGCTCGGGTTCTGTTTTGTAGGCAATCTGCTCAATCAGATCAAGATTCGTAGCTTCTTCAACTACCTCAATTTTTGTCGGACTCCGTAGCAACGTAGCGTTAATGTGCTGAATGGCGTCGCCCAACGTAGCGGAGAAAAGGATGGTTTGCCGTTTTTTGGGCAGTAAATCGAAAATTCGGTCCATCTCATCGGCAAAACCAAGTTCGAGCATTTTGTCGGCTTCGTCGAGCACCAGTATCTCCACATCCGACAGACGTAACGCATTCTGATCGAGCAAATCCAGCAAGCGGCCGGGCGTGGCTACAATAATATCGGCTCCGTAAACAGCCTGCATCTGCGGGTTGATGGAAACCCCTCCATACACAGCTACCGTTTTTACCTTCGGAAACAGATGTACACCCAGTTCCTGAAATACCCCGGCAACCTGCCCGGCCAGCTCACGCGTGGGCACCAGCACCAGAACACTTGCATAGCGACCCCCAACAGTTTTTGTCCGATGGAATAACTCCAGAATAGGCAGCACAAAACTGGCGGTTTTTCCCGATCCGGTTTTAGCGATGCCCAGAATATCTTTTCCACGCAAAATAGGCGGAATAGCCTCTTTCTGAATAGGATAAGGAGTGGTATACTGCTGTTCCGCTACGGCTTTTACCAACGGGTCCGATAACCCAAGTGACGAAAACGTTACGCTATTTTTTTCCACTCCGCTTGATGGGTCGACCATATTTCAATCGTTTTTCGGCTTCATAATCACGCCGGACATTTACTTTCTTATTCTTCGCCAGTTTCTCATGGAAAGCTGGCCCTACTTCTTCGCGTTTTGGCGGTTTCACCTCCGGTATTTTCATGTGAACCTTCGGCATCTCATCTTCCGTCAGCTCGTCCGAAATGATCAGATCAGGCGGCAGCGATAGCAACGGAATTTTATAATTCATCAACGCTTCAATAGCCGTTTGTCGCTCTTCATCAGCGGGCGTAATGAACGTAACAGCAATACCTTTCTGATCGGCGCGACCGGTTCGGCCAATGCGATGAATGTAGTTTTCCGCTACGTCGGGCATATCGAAATTGATCACGTGCGACACTTCTGCTACGTCCAGTCCACGAGCAATAATGTCGGTAGCAATCAGAATACGATACGTACCAGATTTGAATTTCTCAACCGTTTCAAAGCGATTGTTCTGCGCTTTGTTGGAATGGATAACACCAATCTGATTGGGAAATTCAGCGTCAAGTTGATTATCCAACTGATCGGCCAGCGACTTGGTTGCTACGAATACCAGCACTTTGGTCATGTCGGTATGTTGCTTTAGTAACAGCTCCAGCAGATTCACTTTCGTGTATAAATTCGGCACTTCGTAGGCTGTCTGCGCGATATTTTCTAACGGCGTGCCCACCGGCGCAGCTTCTACGCGAACCGGATTGTTGAAGAAGGTAGTAATCAGTTCTTCCACTTCTTTTGTCAACGTAGCGGAAAAAAGCAGATTCTGGCGTTTTTGCGGCAAAAGATCGAGAATGGTTTTCAGCTGCGTTCGGAAACCAAGATTGAGCATTTCATCGACCTCGTCAATAACCAGTTTTTTGATGGCTTTTGTCTTCAGCACGCCATTCGACAACAGATCGACCAGCCGGCCGGGCGTAGCCACCAGTATATCAATTCCCTGCTGAACCTGAGCTACCTGCGGCTTCATATTAACGCCACCATACACGCCCACGGCCACCAGATTCTGATACGTAGTGAGTTGATGGATCGTTTCCAGTACCTGCACGACCAGTTCGCGCGTTGGTACAATAATCAGTAACTGTGGAAGCTTTTCCTTTGAAAACTGAAGCAGACGTAGACAAGGCAGCAGATACGCCAGCGTTTTGCCCGTACCGGTTTGCGCGAGCCCGCACACATCCCGCCCTGACATGACCACCGAAAATACGTTCTGCTGGATTGTCGTCGGTGTAGTCAGCCCAAGATCATTGAGGGCATTGAGCAGCGGTTTATTCAGATTCAGTTCCTCAAACGTCATAGCGATCCCATCGTTTACCAGTTTACGAAGGTACGGCTAATCCGTGAACTCGCTTTACAGAATGCAACGTAACAACCTGTTTTGGCTTACTTTTGGCGCATGATTTCTTCCCAACAACACGATCTAATCCTGAAGAACCTGGGCGTTACGTCCTTAAACCCTATGCAGGAAGCGGCTCAGAAAGCCATTCTACAGGACAATGATACGTTTCTGATCGCGCCCACCGGATCAGGTAAAACGCTCGGCTTTCTACTACCTGTTCTGCAATTGCTCAAGCCAGATCGTAACGTCGTACAGTGCCTTGTGCTGGCACCCACCCGCGAGCTGGCGCTGCAGATTGAGCAGGTCTGGAAAAATATGGGGACGGGCTATAAAGTCAACGTGTGTTACGGTGGCCACGCGATGGAAACCGAAATCAAAAATCTGAGCAATCCCCCTGCCCTGTTGATTGGTACGCCGGGCCGGATTTCGGACCATATTGATCGCAAAACACTCTCGCTCGAAGGGATTCAAACGCTGGTGCTGGACGAGTTCGACAAATCGCTGGAACTGGGCTTTCAGGATGAGATGGCGTTCATCATCAGCCGCTTATCTAACCTTAAAAAAAGGGTCCTGGTTTCCGCTACGTCGGGGATAAAAATTCCTGATTTTGTCCGGCTCAATGCGCCCACTACGTTAAACTTCACTCGGGAAGATGATACGCCAACGGGCCTGACGATCAAGGTTGTTTATTCCGAAGAGAAAGACAAAATTGATACGTTGTTTCGGCTGCTGTGTTCGCTGAACTCGGAAGCGGCCCTGATTTTCTGCAACCATCGCGAAGCCGCCGAACGAACCAGTGCGTTACTGAACGAACGCGGCATTTACGCTACGTTCTACCACGGCGGTATGGAGCAGGCCGACCGCGAACGGGCGCTGATTCTGTTCCGAAACGGCAGCGTAACCTATCTGGTTACGACTGATCTGGCAGCTCGCGGGCTGGATATCCCCGAAATGAAACACGTAATCCATTACCATCTGCCCTTGCAGGCGCATGAATTTGTTCATCGCAATGGACGAACGGCCCGAATGCATCGCACCGGCGGACCAGCGTCCGGAACGGCTTATGTAATTCTGCATCAGGATGAACCGCGCCCTGCCTATCTGGATAAATCACTGGAAATAGTTGAACTTCCGACGGATATGATTTTGCCCAGACCGCCCGAATTCATCACGTTATACATCAGTGGCGGCAAGAAGAACAAGCTCAACAAGATCGACATTGTAGGCTTTCTGTCGCAAAAAGGTCAACTCGACAAAGGAGATTTGGGCCTGATTGAAGTAAAAGACTTCAGCTCGTTTGCCGCCGTAAAAAAAGATAAAGTCGCTACGTTGCTGGAACGGATAAAGGATCAAAAAATGAAGGGAAAGAAGTATAAGATTGAGGTTGCCCGCTGAGTCAGGAACGTCAGTACGTATCATTCTTCCCCAACCGGCTCACTGGCGTGCTGTTCGTAATTTTCGGACAGCATTTTGTAGGCTCTGGACTTCATGGCGAGCAAGGTAACAAGCAGACCGATCAATCCTGTTACGGTAAATAAAAGCGCCAGTCCTCTATCTCTTCCCGTACCAAACCAGCCTCCAATTAGTTCGACGCCAGCGCCCGTGGTCATAAACGGAATGAAAATGTACTGCGCGATAGGCCCGATCAGAAACGCCGTAATTGGCGAAGCCGCCTGTTCAACGCTTTGGGCAAATCCAAACACCCTACCCTGCCGTTCGGGCGGAATCAATTTCTGAAGAATGGTTTGCTCGGCCGCTTCAACCACCGGAATCAGGCACATATACATACCCATGCCGATGGCCAGAAGTACGATAGAAGCCTGAATGGTAAAGAAAATGCAGACGATCCACATGATGATGTTCGTCAGAAAAAGCGTCCGAAGCGGATATTTCCCCAGGCCGTATTTAGAAACCACCAAGCCGCCAACGATAAACCCCATACTTAGCCCCCCCCACAAAATTCCCCACGTCTGGACCGACACCAGCGAGAGTCCATATGCATCCATCAGCGACATAAAAACACCGCCCAGAAAGTTGTTGAACGTATTGAAGAAGATAAGCGCAAACAAGCCGGGCATCTGTTTCAGAACATGTATCGTCCCCTTAATATCCACTCGTTTTGTTTCGTCATCGGAATGGGCAACTCCTTTTTCGGGAATCGTTACGGTCCACAGATGAAGGATCGTCAGCAGCGTAAGGCCAAGGGCCGAAATCAGCATCCAGAAAACACCCAGAAAGCCAATAATAAGCCCGCTGAAAATAGAAGCGACCAGAAACCCAACGCCATTGATCGTTCCGACCAGTCCGTTTGCTTTGTCGCGTCCTTCCTCCGGAATCAGCACGGTTACGAGGGTTGAGAGCGCTATAGAGCGGATATTTCCGGCAATAGCTCCCAGCAGGGCTAATACCACAAATACCCAGAGAATAGGGCTCGATGGATCCGTGAAGATTTTCTCCGGCGTCGATACGTAGATAATGAAGGCAACGGTATACAAAACCAACGAGCCGACACTCGACACCATCATGGCGGTTTTTTTCTTGTATCGGTCGACCAGCGAACCCAGGAAAAACCCGGTAATCGCCACTGTACCGCTATACACCCCCGCCATCACCGACGTAGCAACCACTGATTTGGTTTCCAGATAGACCCAGAACGTAACCGCAAACCAGACGAAGTTATTGGTGAGAAAAGCGGTTAGCGAATTCGCTAGAACGAGATAAAACGGTTTCATCCTGACGGGTTTGAGCAGTATGCAACGTATCACAGGCCAGGCTACGTTTGGGTCAGGCCCGTGGCTACGTAGCGCAAGCTGGCTAAAAATAAGGACTCAATTGCATTTTTCTGGCCATCTCGCTTCGCTGTACTCCGAATTTTCACAGGAGAAATTAAACCGACTCGTCTTTATCTTTCGAAACTGTGGACCAAGCCGACTTCTTCAGCCATCAGTGCCCTTACAATACTGCTCAATCATGAATTTTAAATCTATTTACTTACTTTTTACATGTCTTTTTCCTCTACTAACTGTCGCTCAATCAAAAACCGATTCCCCATTTTCGATTCGGGGCGTATTGCTTGATGAACAAAATAAGCCTGTGCCCTTCGGCAACGTAGCGTTATTTCAAAAACCTGATTCAACCCTGATTACCGGAGCGGTTTCGAACGAAAACGGCCAGTTTGAGATACGTAGTAAAGACGGTACGTTCTCCGTTCGAATCAGCGCAGTTGGGTATCAGGACCGACGTATTGCTACGGTACAAGTGGCAAATCAATCGATTGACTTAGGCAAACTGGTACTGAAATCCAGCTCCAAACGGCTGGAAGAAGTAGTTGTACGTGGAGAAAAAAGCCAGATGGAACTGGCGCTGGACAAACGCGTATTCAACGTCGGGAAAGATCTGGCCAATGCGGGCGGAACAGCCGCCGATATTCTGAGCAACGTACCGTCGGTGGCAGTCGATGCCGAAGGGAATGTGAGCCTTCGGGGCAGCGGCAGCGTCCGGATTCTGATTGATGGAAAACCGTCGGGGCTGGTGAGCTTCAAAGGCGGGGCGGGGTTACAGCAATTGCAGGGCAGCGCCATCGAACGGGTAGAAGTGATTACGAACCCATCGGCCCGTTACGAAGCCGAGGGTATGGGCGGTATCATCAACATCATCCTGAAAAAAGAACAGCGCGAAGGTATCAATGGCTCATTCGATGTTATTACGGGCTATCCAACCAATTTCGGGCTGGCCGCCAATGTCAATTACCGTCGAAAAAACCTCAATTTTTTTATCAATTACACCAACTCGTTTCGGAACACGCCCGGTCGAAATTCCATGTATCAGGAGGTATACCGTAACGACAGTACGTTCATTACCCGGCAAAATTCGAACAGCAGTCTGAAAGGCATTAACAACAACGCCCGGGCGGGTCTGGATTATTACTTCAATGCCAAAAACATTCTCACAGCTGCGTATACCTGGCGTTTGAGCAAAGGAAAACGCTTTTCCGATATTATCTACCGGGACTACCAGTTCTCGACCAACAACCCGACCGGCATTACCAACCGTACGCAGGACGAAACCGAAACGGAACCCAATTCGGAGTACTCGCTCACGTACAAACGCTCGTTTACCCGCGAGGGCCATACATTGACCGCCGACGTTCGGTATCTGGATAATTGGGAGAGTTCGGATCAATATTTTACGCAGCATACGTATCAACCCGACGGACGTACCACAATGGCTCCTTCCGTTTTGCAGCGTTCGCTCAACGACGAAACGGAAAAGCAGTTTCTGGTCCAGATTGATTACATACAGCCGTTTAGCAAAAACGGCAAATTTGAAGCGGGGTTACGTAGCAGCACGCGCGACATGACCAACGATTTCTCGGTAACACAGCAACAGAACGACGGTAGCTGGACACCACTGCCGGGCCTGGTCAATGATTTTCTGTATCAGGAACGCATTAACGCGCTGTACGGGATTGTGGGTAATAAAGTGCGCAAGTTTTCATATCAGGCGGGTTTGCGTGCCGAAAAAACAGACGTAATAACAACGCTCCGGCGAACCAACGACGTCAATCCGCGCCACTACGCCAACCTCTTCCCTAGCGTACATGCTACGTACGATCTGCCCCGCCAGCACGCGTTGCAACTTAGCTACAGCCGCCGGATTCGTCGCCCTACGTACAATGATCTGAGTCCGTTTTCGACGTTTAGCGATAACCGGAATTTCTGGAGCGGAAACCCGAACGTAAATCCAGAATTTACTGATGCGTTCGAGCTGGGGCACATCAAATATTTCGGCAAAGGGTCGATCAGTTCATCGGTTTATTATCGATACACCATCGACAAAATCTTGTCGATTCGGCGGGTAAATGACCAGGGATTTGCCGTAACACGGCCTGAAAATCTGGCGAGCGAAAACTCCTACGGTGCTGAGTTTGCCGGTTCGTATGCGCCTTTGACCTGGTGGAAACTCGATGGCAGTTTTAACTTCTTTCGGGCTATCACCGACGGTAGCAATCTGGACGTCAATTATCAAAGTGATACGTATAGCTGGTTCACACGCATGATTTCCCGATTTAATCTACCTAAATCCACTGACATTCAGTTGCGTGGCAATTACGAAGCTCCGCAGAAAACCCCGCAAGGGCGCCGGAAAGGACTGGCTACGCTCGATTTATCGGTCAGTAAGGATTTATTGAACAACAACGCTACGTTGACGCTCAATGTGCTGGATGTGTTCAACTCCCGTCGGTTCCGCTCCATTACAGAAGGGCCTAATTTCTATACGGAAAGCACTTCGCAGTTTCGGCTCCGGCAGATTAATCTGACGTTTAGCTACCGGCTCCGGCAGGCGAAGAAAAAAGAAAAAGAAGGGAATGAAGGCGAGTTTTAGTAAACTTGAGCCGTAGTTCCCTGATTATCCAATGAAGCGTACTGCCTATTTTTTCGTTTTATCGCTCCTTTTTCTTTCTGGCGTTACGTCTGCCCAAACCTCCGATTCGGTTCAGGTGCCCGGTATTGTTGTGGCCCACAGTCCGGCTTCGTCGGGTTTGTATGTGGGGTCGCCAAGCCTTTGTATACTTCCCAATGGAGAATACCTGGCGTCGCATGATTTGTTTGGCCCTAAATCAGAAGAGTTCGACCGGCCCGTTTCCCGTATCTATCGGTCACGCGATCAGGGCAAAACCTGGACGCCCATTGCGGATATTGTAGGTCAATTCTGGTCGAAACTGTTCGTTCATCGTGATAAACTCTACTTCCTGGGAACGGACAAACATCACGGAAATGTAATCATCCGGAACTCCCCGGATAATGGCATTACGTGGTCGAACCCAACCAATCCGCAGGATGGACTGCTCCTGACGGGCGAGTATCATTGCGCCCCTATGCCACTGGTGGAACATAAGGGCCGGCTTTGGCGGGCGATGGAAGATGCGATGGGGCCAGTTAAGCAATGGGGAAAACGTTACGGTGCTTTTCTGATGTCGATTCCTATTTATGCCGACCTGATGGACGCGCGCAACTGGTCGCGGACGAACGTAATGCGGTATGACTCTACGTATCTGAATGGTCATTTTGGTGGCTGGCTGGAAGGTAACGCCGTTGTAACACCCGACGGTCGTTTGCTGGATATTCTACGGGTTGACGACAAATCGACCATGAACGAGAGAGCAGCACTCGTGAACATTAACGCGACTGAAAATAAGGCCTCGTTCAATTCTGATATGGACTTCGTTCCTTTTCCGGGAGGAAGCAAAAAATTTGCTATTCGGTACGATCCTGAAACGCAGTTGTACTGGACCCTGTCGAACATCATTTCCGATGAGGCTCAAATTCAGAATAGAGGGAAAAACCCGGCCAGTATCCGCAACACGCAGGCGCTGTGCAGTTCTAGAGATCTTCGGCATTGGGATATCCGGCAGGTCATTTTAACTCATCCCGATGTAGCGAAACACGGTTTTCAATACGTTGACTGGCAGTTTGATGGCAAGGACATGATTTTCCTGTCGCGTACTGCTTTTGATGACAACGACGGGGGCGCTCACAACAACCACGACGCCAACTACCTGACGTTCCACCGGATTAAAAACTTCCGGAAATTATAGAGAGGAATTATCAACCGTTTCTTCATTTCTAGAGGCTTTTAGGTGTTAAGAAACGGGAACGTAATGCCTCTCTGCCCAAATCCAGAAAAGCAAACTTCACACTCGCAGTGCCCTTCGATTTATTGCGTAATGCGTTAACAAGTACGCTCGAACCTGCTCAACCGATACGTTTTACCTCATTTTTTCATAGGGATTTCCAAAGACTGGCTTGTACAATTCACCTTTTCAATGAAAAATCAAAGGCACTTTTTGTACTTTACCAATAATTGAAAACTATTTATATTCTATACTTTGTTTATTTGTTGAGTAATCAAACGAAAAGCTCATTCGCATTTCAAATTGATTATAAATTGATTACAGAAATCATGAACTCATCATACACTCTAAATATAGAAAATAGTATTCAGCGTAGATGGAATCGAATTTGCATTTTTTTGCGTTCCTCCATCTATGGCTTTATTGATCGCAACGCATCGGCTTTTGAGAGCTTAACTCGCACGGCAACGCCTTTTGGCGGTAGTTTACTAGCCAGAAATAAATAGCTAACTAATTGGCTGCACACACTTCTGAAAGAAAAGCGAACGTCAACTAATCTGGAAATAAGCGAGTAGACTACGTAACGAAATTGTAGTTCACAATCGAAGCAAAAACGGCTCCGCAATCTTCAGGAGTTATGTTAACGTCATCGTTTTTCGATAACAGAAGACACGTATCCCACAAATTTATAAACCTCGCCGGCTGACGCCCGAGACTTTCACCTGAACATTCCGGACAGTCGAACAGACATACCTGAGGTGTTCTTTACTACCTATTGACATGAAACGTTTTTCAGTAATATATACGCTTAAGAAGCAGTATTATCAAGTTTATTGTGCTACGCTCGAAGAGGCAAAAGCGGTGTTGCAACAACTTTCGGGCAAAAAAGACCGTGTTCCCATCGGTATTTATGACGCTAAAACGGAGCTTTTCTCCTGGGAACCCAGGCGTCAGGATAAGTACGACCACGCTGACATTGAGGAACAGGGCAAGTTGGGCAACCAAATTATCAGTATTGCACAGGCACTACGTTATCGGGATATGGAGTGGCAGCGCGCTGGCGCACCGAGCCGTCTTAGCCTCTTCGCGTAATCCATAACGGGAAGTCCGTAAAGTAAATTTTTTAGATTCTACAGGCCTAACGTGACATTTTAAAAGTCTATAGAGTCTAAAGACATAGAGACAAAGGTAGAATTGTGCTACATTAGATGTTGCTACGTCAATTAGCTTACAAAGTGTCTACTCATCAATCTATACAACCTCATTCATTATGCAAACTTATAGTCAGGACATTTTGAACGCATCACATACGATGCTGGCATATCCGGCTTTTCTGGCTGGCTATCGAACTGTCGATGAAGCGCTGAACGACCGTTTATTTAGTAATTATATAAGTGCTTTTCTTGATCAGGATATTGCGTTCTTATCGTCTATTTCCGATTCGGGCGAGTACGACAATCAATTATCGAGTCTGCTGGCCAGCCTGGCGGTAAACGATTCACTGGATCAGTTGTGCTGCGATGGCACCTCAAAGCTGGAGGCCTTTGTGCTACCGACACTCCTTGAACTACTGGGCGAAAACCGGGATGTTCGTCGTATTGCTTTCCTGCTGGCGGCCTACGGCCATTATCTGTCAGCGACAACCGACGAGAAAGGCGTATCCTATCAGATCAACGATCCAAATCTGCATCAGGAAGACTGGGCTAAGATTAATAACAACGACGTGGTTTCGCTGTTGGGCATTTCGCCACTGGCATCAGCGCGTCTACAAACATTTTCGTATTTCGTAGCGCTGTATAAATCCTACCGGGCGCAAATTGCGCAGTTGGGGATTATGGTTTTATTGAAACAGATGGCGTATCATCGAATGGATATGCGCACTGCGGCCTAACTAGTTTCTGGTACGGCCCCGTTGGAGCCGTACCAGAAAATCAATTCATTTTTAGCTTGAACTTGCCATCCGAAATAGTGATGGCGTCGGTTTTATCCTGCTTTTTGTAGCCCCTTCCTTCCGGGTCGATATCCGAATCGTAACCGGTTGTTTTGGTAATTACTTTATCTTCCATTTTCGACATCAGGCGGCCGACGCCCCCAAATACCGTAGCGGTTCCTTTTTCTTTCCAGTACGTTCCGGCCAGTTTGGTGTTGAACGTAGCTTCCAGTGAACCATCGGCGGCTTTTGTTACCGTAACGGTTTCGTTGTTGTTCTGCGACATACCCATGTGGTATTCCATACGGGGTTCTTTCGTTTCTTCAACGTATTTGACCGCAGCCAGTCCTTTGTAGGTACCCATCTCCTGGATTCGTTTCCAGTTTTCTTTGGTATCGGGCTTGTCAGCATCCACAATCAGGTACGTTCCCGGCTCCACATTGTCTTTATTATCGTAGCTGGCCAACCAGAGACGTACTGATTTATCGGGCTTGATGGCATTAGCCGTTACAAACCAATAATTGCCAATTCGGATGCGTCGGGGCTGCGTCGTGTAGTCTTTACCGTCAATTTTTGCGCTGAAGGTGTTTTCATTGGCAATCTGTCCGAAGGTAGTGGTGACCGTCAGCAGAAAAGATAGAGCTAAAAGGGTTTTCATAATTTTCATGTTTACTCGGGTAAAGGTCGCCGAAAATAAAAAAACGCACTATCAGATATTTATAAAGCGGTAAAGTTGACGTATGAATCAGGCAAAAGTGCGCATCAGTTGTTAGCGGTTTCCGGCCAGCCTGCTAGCGGATGCGTATGGTTTTACTACGTATCAGTGAAGCGACCGAAAATACTGGTATAGCGAAGCCAGTTCTTTTTGCTCATATTGGGCCGTCATTTTCCAGGGCATATTCTCGTTATTTATCTGATGGCCGCTGGGCGTCTTGCCAGTACGTAGTGTTGCCATAAATTGCTCCTGCGTCCATTTGCCTACGTTGCCCGTACTGGTCAGATTTGGTACGGGCGGAAAGCCTGGCGCGACAGGATCACCTCCTTTAAAATCAGGGCGGTGGCAGCCGCTGCACGACACAGCTAAATATTTACCCAGGGCGATCCCTTCAGTTGAATCGGCCTTTGCTACCATCGGCCGGTCATGATCGATTTTCTCGACGGAGAACAACGGCATTTTATCCAGATAAGTCATTACGTTAACAATTGGACCGATTTTTTCAGCCGGAAGCTCATGATCAACTGGAGGAATCTGCTGGCAATACGCAATGATAGCGGCCATATCCTGTTGAGAAAGCAGCGTTGTTTCGTGCGATGGCATGAACAACAATGGGTGACCCACCCGGTCGACACCATGACGTAGCGCCCGAACCCAATCGGTGGTTGAATAATCAGCTGGCAACCCGCCTTTGCCTTTGGTCAGATTAGCCGCCGAAAGCCGCCCGAGGCTGGCATCGTCCATCATAATTTTTCCGCTCAGGTTGTTTCCATGACAGTCGGTACAGCCTTTAATCACGACCAGGTGTTGTCCGCGACGTATCGCATTGCTGTCATTCGGTGCGTTCAGACTTTCGTCGGCAAACGTGTACGTTTTTTCAATTCGTTGCGAAATGTTTCGTGAAATGAGGAAGTACCCGACCAGAGCAAGGAGCAGGATCGATCCCAGAACAATCCCCGTCCATTTGGCTATTTTACGTAGCATAACTTTTTAAATGATTGAGTGTGGCAACTTCGTGACCGGTAAATGTATCCCGCTACCAGGCCAGTAGTTTTGTGCAAAAATCCACACACAAGCGGAGGTAACACCTACGCAAAACGGATAAAAATCTACGCAAAACGGACTATGGCCACTTCAGTTGTAAACTCATGCGATCTGACTGATTTTACATCACTTCCACACCCGCATCTGCTCGCATCGTCAGCTTCCGTTACGTCGGCCCCTGATACGTTCGTTCATGTTCATCATCCGGAGGCCGGAGCCTTGAAATTTAACAGTACGTTCCTGCCACATATGCATATGATGGACATGCGGTGGAATACTACGAATGACCTTGAACTTATTGATTCGACGCCTTCCGACAACATCCACATTAATTTTCAGCTGAGTGGATGTATGTACTCCAGGTTTCAGGGGCTTAAACATGATCTCGACATGCGCCCCGGAAAGCATAATCTGATTTATACGCCAGAAATAGGCCATATCAATCAGTTGAAGGGCAACCAGTCGATGGCAATGTTTCTGATCAGTTTAGATAAGCATTTTTTCACGTCGCTTATCGGGCAGAATGACCATTGGAGTGAGCAGCTCACGTCCGACCTGTATAGTGAGCGTGCTTGTTCAGCAATAGCGGGTACGCAAACCATCACTCCGCAGATGCTTTACCTGATTGAAGATATTCGGAATTGCAGCGTTCAGGGGCCGATGCGAAATCTGCTGATTCAATCCCGGGTGCTGGAGTTACTGGCGCTGGAAATTCAGCAGTTTACTACATCTCCTCTCAGCGACGAAGCGTTACGTCCGGACGAGGCCGAAAAGCTTCATAAATTAAGAACGTACCTGGAAGCTAACTTCCTGTCTGAATTGTCGTTAGCGCAATTAAGCCGAGTGTGCCTGCTGAATGAATTCAAGGTAAAAAAGGGATTCAGGCAGTTGTTTGGCACAACGGTCTTCAGCTACGTTCGGAAACTGCGTATGGATTATGCGAGCCGACTACTCCGAAATTACAACGTATCGATTGACGACGTAGCCGATAAACTTGGCTATGAACACGCCCAGCACTTTTCCATTGCCTTCAAAAAATATGTGGGCATAACGCCTTCTCAGTACCAGCAGGGCAAGGCTAGTGGTGCTGCGCGACCGAATAATTGCGCTGAACACGCTACGTACCAGGAAGATAGATAAAGTGGAGAGTCGTTGCCAGAATAGCCGCCCCCCACTCTAAACTGGATTACCAACCTAAAATCAATCTGGTTGTCTTATATGACTTCGGTCCGCAGAATCTTATTCACGATAGTTTCCTCCGTGAAGGATGGCGTTGCGCCCCGCTGCGTAGCTACGTAAGCGCCCGTTGCACAGGCAAATTCAAGTGTTTCCTGTGGAGAGGCACCCTGCAACGTTTTATAAAGGAAGGCCGCCAGAAAGGCATCGCCACTGCCGATGGTATCTTCGACCTCAATGGGAAAACCCGTCTGCTGAATAAAATCCGTTTCGTTGAGCAGAACGGCTCCTTTGTCGCCTAACGTAACGCACAGCGTTTCCAGCTGATACCGATCGCGAATTTGCTGCATGGACCGTAACAAATCCGTTTCAGAGCCGTACCATTCCGATAATTCGACCAGTTCATGCTCGTTCAGTTTGGCAATGTCAGCCTGTTGCAGGAGCTCTTCCACCGTCGTTCGCTCATAATGCGGAGCCCGCAAATTCACATCGAACACTTTCCGACCTGCAACCGCCAGTAGGGCAAGCAGAGTCTCGTGGGTGATCGGACTACGGGCGGCCAGACTTCCATAGACAAACAAATCACTTTTCTGCACGGCATCAATCAGATTGGGTTCGAGATGAATGTAATCCCAGGCAACGGGCTGCACAATCTTGTAGGTGACCTCATTCGTGTCTGAGATATTGGCTTTGGCCACGCCTGTCAGATGGGTTTGTCCAACCTGAACCAGATCGAGTGGTAAGCCTTTCTGCTCCAGAAACTGAAGTAGCTCCCGGCCCAGGTCATCATTACCTACCCGACTGATTATCTGAGCATTAATACCGAAATTTCGGAGGTCGGCTGCTACGTTCATCGGAGCCCCCCCCGCTTGTTTGCTGGTTGGTAATACGTCCCAGAGGGTTTCGCCAAAACAGGTGATGGTAGGTTTCATACGTTTTTCGGTTGTCATTTATCAAGGAACAACAAAAGTTTTTTCGATCTGTTGCAGACTCGTTTCTTTCGTTTGGGGCTTAAATCGGAGCACAAACAGCAGTTACAGCACCTTCCATAATGGTAAAAAGTTGCCCGTAATGTAACAGACGGAACTACGCAGTTTCTGAATCATCACATGTTGTCAGTTTGAATCCGTTTTAGCCCAATCGATACGTCAAAGTTAGCTCTGGAAACAAACGTAGCGCTTTGGGAAACGTTCAAATACTTTCAAATTAAACACAAGCAAAAAGTTATCTGATTATCAATTATTTACAGTAAATAAAAGTAAAAAAAGCTTCGAAAATGTTACGTAGACTTTCGATTTTGTTATCAGGGTAGAAAGTGCTGAATAAGAAAAAGGACTGTTCATAAACAGCAAAGGTGCACAACAAACGACCTTCCGGACCCTGATTCATTTGATCAGACTTTACTATTAAAGTGCTTATTCATAAATCCGGCTTTGCACAAGCTTCGAAAACAGAATTTCCGGAAACTCACTCACCATATTGAATAAAAACCGAGATTAGAAATAATAACGTATTGACAATCAATATGGCTACAAAAGAACAAATTCTGGATATGACGCCCGTCGGGATGAGGTTTACCGTTTTGCAAACCAGTGCCGATACGCAGGGGAAGTCTTTAGATCTCCATTGGGAATTATTGCCTAGCTGCAACATGAAAAATCCTTTAATACATGTCCATCCCGATGCCATCGAGACCTATGAGGTACTTGAGGGTGACATGCAATTTTTTGTGCATGATAAATGGATTTCGGCAAAGACAGGCGATAAATTATCCGTTCCCAAAGGCATTGCCCATTGTTTCAGAAATCCTACCGATAAAGTCGTGCGGTTATTCAATACTCATCAGCCTGCCTTGAAAATGGAAAACTACTTTGAGGATGTTTGCAAAGTTCTTGATAAGGTTACCAGCAACCGTCGAAAGAATTTCCGAATGAATTTTGGTACAATGCTCTACATGAGCGTGCTGATGAATAACTATCGGAAAGAAATTATTGCTAAAAATCCGCCCGATATCGCTATAAAGGCCCTGGGATGGATAGCCAGAAAATTGGGTATAAACTATTAGTCTTCTAAATTAAGTGCTTAATAATCAGAAATATAATCATTACAACATATCCGTTGAATCGAGGAGATTTCTATAACCATTTTCGGGGCTGACTATTCGTAACGGCGTTATCTTTTGGCAAGCGGGTTAGGCGAAGGTATGAGTAACTAGTTGATACAACTCTCTTTGAATGAGAGATTTACTATTCTAACCAACTCTTTTACCATGAACGTATCATTACTTTTTACCTTCATTACGCTAGTCAGTGCGGCCTTGCTGCCAGACTTTTCAACCCCACCACTAAAGCATTCGCCCAGACACATCAACCGGCCTCCTGATCAGGCACTTATCAAAAAAGGAGAATACCTGGTTGGCATCATGGGATGCGGAGACTGTCACTCGCCCAAAACAATGGGCCCACAGGGACCGGAGCCTGTTGCCAGCAAATTGCTGTCGGGTTATCCTGCTGATCGGTCCGTACCGGCACGTAACGCCGATGCTCTCAAAAACTGGGTGTTGTTCAATAGCGATAACACGGCGGCAGTGGGTCCCTGGGGCGTTTCGTTTGCGGCTAACCTCACTTCGGATGCAACTGGTATCGGCAACTGGTCAGAAGAGCAGTTCAGACGGGCGCTGAAACAGGGAAAATCCAAAGGATTGGCCAACAACAGAATGCTCTTACCGCCAATGCCCTGGACGAATTACCGTAACATAAAAGACGAGGATTTGAAAGCTATTTTTGCGTATCTGAAGTCAACAAAGCCCGTTGCTAACGTAGTGCCTGCCCCAATTCCACCCGGTAATTGAACTTCCAGCCAGTATTTCACGCACGGCAGTAATCCGGACTGTCGGGCTGAAACAAAACGCTAAATCACAGAATGGCGAGTTTTTAAGCAGAAACGCTTCCTCTTTAAAAACAAACGATGGATTTACTACGTACTGATAAGAAACCCGTCTATTCATTACGTGGATATGAGTGAAAAAACAATTGCCCATAAAGACATACAGATAGCCACTGAAAGCTTTGGCACTCCAAATCATCCCGCTCTGCTGTTGCTGGCCGGAGCTACCGTATCGATGCTCTTTTGGGATAGTGCATTCTGTCAGCGATTAGCTGATAAGGGCTTTTTTGTGATCCGCTATGATAATCGGGATGTGGGCAGGTCAACAACGTATCAGCCCGGAACAACACCTTATGATCTAGTCGATTTAGTGGATGATGCGATTGCCGTGCTGGACGGCTACCAGCGGGCCGAAGCACATTTTGTGGGCATTTCGTTAGGCGGACTGATCGCTCAGATCGCAGCCATGAAATATCCTCAACGGGTTCAGTCCTTAACCCTGATGGCAACCGGCCCCTGGGGAGATTCGGACCCGGACATACCCGAAATGGATCAGCGGATTATTGCGTTTCAGGCTCAGGCAGATGCGGTGGACTGGACAGATGAGTCGGCAGTGGTTCGCTACATGGTGGAAGGAGCCGCTTTAATGAGCGGCCGAAAATCGTTCAACCGGAAACGTAGCGAGAATCTTATCCGGGAAGAATTCCGACGCGCCAACAATTACCTGAGTATGTTCAATCATGCTTCACTACAGGGTGGTGAAGACTATTATGGACGCATCCATACTATTGAACAACCCACTTTACTTATCCACGGCACGGACGACCTGATCTGGCCCTTTCAGCACACGAAAGTGATGTTACGAGAGCTGAAAAATGCGAAACTCCTTCGCTTAGAAGGAACAGGACACGAGTTGCATGAAGCCGATTGGGACTTGATCATTGATGGTATTACCAATCATGCGAAAACTGCCTTAGAAACGTAACGACTGCCAATCGGCTACCGTACATTCACCTTAAAATCGAACAGATCCGGGCGTGTATAATGCCCTATTACGTCGAAATCGAGTTTGTTTTTCAGCACTTCGTTCAAGTCCAGATCAGCGGTAAGTATACCCTCCTGGTCCCAGAGCGGCCCTGCCAGAAAGTCGCCCTGCGGTGAGACAATAGCACTGCCACCCCGGCATAAAACGTTATCGTCATCAGCCAGAAATTCCTGATATGCTTCGGAATAATCGCTACGTTGAAAAAATTGATTACTGCCCAATACGTAACACCGGGCTTCACAGGCAATGTGCTGAAGCGTAGCAGGCCAGGTCGGTCGAGCGTCGGCGGTGGGCGCCAGGTAGAGGTGAGGTGCCTGCTGATAAATGCTCATCCGGGCCAGTGGCATGTAATTTTCCCAGCAGATCAGTCCACCCATGCGGCCAATCTCGGTATCGAACACACGTAGCGAGTCCTGACCGTTTCCTTCGGCCCAGATCAACCGTTCGACTCCAGTTGGTTTCACTTTCTGATGCTTACCCAAATACCCCTGCGTGGGCGATACATAGATGAGCGTACAATACAGACTTCCGTTCAAAACGTTACGTTCCGTTACGCCGATGGCGAGGTAAACACGATTATCGCGGGCAATCTGTTCAATACGTTTCAATTCAGGGCTGGGCAGTTGCAGGCTGTTTTCCCAGTACGTCCTGTAAAGTTCGCGCCCGGCATCGGTACGTAAACCTATTGAGGCACCGAACGTAAATTTTCGGGGATAGCCAGGAATGAATGACTCCGGAAACAGGACAAACTGACATCCCTGCCGTGCTGACTCAATGACTAACGATTCGAGTTTGTCGAGCGTTTTTTGCAGATCAAAAAATACGGGCGTAGCCTGAACAACAGCAACGTTAATGTGCATAATTCAATAGCGAAGGCCTTTGGCCGTAAACCGCAGTTTATAGCCAAAGGCCTGTATATGTTTCACCAAAGATAGTTAATTGGCTTATTACTTCGGCTCGGTCACTTCGGTATGAATATGCGGTCTTGGCGCGATAAACAACGTCAACCACGTACGCCGGGCTACTCGGAAAAAATAGCCTGTCAGAAGAATTAATGTAGGCACCAGACCAATCAGATAATAATCCAGATCAACCTGTAGCCATTGCACGAAAATAAAAAAGGTAGCTAAAATGTAAATGGTGTATAACGCATAGCTGACAAACATGGATGCCCAGTAGAAACCTGGCTCGGGCATAAAGTTTTCGCCACAATGCGGGCAGCGTTCGTGCATTTTATCGAAATCTTTGCTGAACGCGCTATTCTTGACAAAAAAATTACCCTCATGACAACGAGGACATTTGTTAAAAGCAATGCTGTATAATCGGCTATCGGTTGACATGGCTTTGGAGCAACGATTGAGATAAAGTTACCTCACGGACGTCTGCTGCTCAGGCAGTTTTTACGTTACAAATTTACCTTTAGGGTAAATTTATTGCTAAGACATACCAAGCCATGTATGGTACAAATCAACGATGACGTACTAAAGCCTGGCGGAAGTCTGCAGGAGTCTGCCCGGCATGTTTTTTGAAAAATCGAACAAAATACGACGGATCATCGAAGCCCATTTGAAATCCAATTTCCTTGATGGACTGTGTCGTGTGCGTTAGTAACCGTTGCGCTTCAATCACAATACGTTCATGCAATAGCTGGCTGGCTGTTTTACCCAGAACTTTTTTGCAGATATGGTTAAGATGATTCGGTGTCAGATTCATCTGTTCAGCGTACGTGCTCACTTCCCGAACCGTCAGAAACTGATTTTCGATCAACTCTTCGTACTGACGAATCCGGTCGTACAGGTGCGTATCGGAACCAACCCACTGCTGATTATAGAGTCGATTCGCGGTTTCGAGCAGGATATGCACAAACGATAAAAATACGTCGGCCCGGTTTGGGCGACGCTGCTCGTATTCATCATATGCATACGTAAATAAATCACTAAACAGGTTCTGCTGGTCAGTTACCTCCAGCAGCGGCTGATGCTGATGAGAATGAAAAAAAGGGTATTGCTGAAGCCTGTTCCCAAAACGTCCCCGGAAAAAGTTAGCATCGATAAACAAATTATACCCCCGGCTATCGGGCGATAGCTCCCAGCTGTGTACCTGGCCTGGTGTGAGAAAATAAAGTTGATAAGGCGCTATCGAATACGTTCGAAAATCGATGGTGTGTGTGCCACTCCCCTGCATTAGCCACATTACTAAATAAAACGTATGGGAATGCGGTTTGTCGATCCCTTTGAATTCCTCCACGAGTTTTTCCAGCCGCGTCATATAAAAAAGCGCATCAGGCTCATGGCGGGGAAACGATTGTATTTTATAAACGGGTACAGAGAATGACATACAGGCAATTTTACAGCTAAGCTCGTAAAAATGGATCAGGTTAGTAGAATCCGCAATTAAGAATACCAACTAGTCAACCAAAATTATAGCACAGTTAACTACTTGATAATTAATACATTTTAATTTTTTACAGCAGTATATTGGTGATAAATAGTGCTGTGCTTGAAAGCAATAGATTCTTATTTCTGATACGTATGAATTATCTATTAATCGGTATACTTCTCTTTCTTAATCTAACAGTTGTACAGGCGCAGAATCTTAAAAACCCGAAACTAGATAGCCTGGATCGGCTCATCCGTCAGGCATCTACCGACACCGGCCGAATTAACCTAACAAATAAAAAGATTTCTTTATTAACTCAGGTGAACATTGACTCGGCGATACGACTGAGTCTTCAAACGATTGAAAAGGCCAAACGTATCAACTACAAACAGGGGGAAGTGTTGACCAGAGTCCATCTGGCCTACAGTTACAGTTTCAAAGGCAATTACGCAGCCGCTAAAAAAACCCTTAAAACAGCCGAATCAATTGCAATTTCATTGAAGGACTCGGTTCATTTGCTAAAAGTCTATAATTCGTACGGATCGACCTATGGAATGCAGAGTAAATACGATAGCGCCATTACCTACTTTGAGAAAAGTATGGCTATTGCTGAACAGATCAATAGCAAGGCTAATTTAGGATCGATTTACTTAAACCTGGGCATTTCGTATGATATGCAATCGAACCGCCCGCAGGCGTTGTTCTACCAGCAGAAAGCGCTGACGCTGGCCGAGTCGCAGAAGGACTATAATACGCAGGCCTATTGCCTGGTTAATATAGCTAATATTTACAAATTGATGGGCGATCTAAAAGCGGCTGAACAGCGCTATAAGCGAGCGATCAACCTCTCAAAGCTGGAAGGAATCAAGAACGTAGAGCTCTACGCCTATACGAATCTGGTGGATATATATACCCTGATGAACGCCCCTCAAAAAGCCTACGAATTTGCCATGAAAGCCGCAGCTTTAGGAAAAGAAATTGGCGACACCGGTATTCAGGCCACCAGCTTGTCGAAAGCCGCGACGAATCTGGCGAATCAGAAAAAATTTAAGGAAGCCGAACAATTGGACAAACAGGCTATCGCCATTGCCGATGCGTCGAATCAACCGTTGAACATTCATCAGACGTATGCCGCTATGGGGTCGATCCTGAATAAACAAGGCAACTACGCAGCGGCCATTCCTTATTTTGAAAAAAGCTTTAGTGTTCTGAAAGATGCTGATATCTACGACTCTCAAACCGGAGAAAGCTACGCTGAACTATCGTCCTGCTACGAAAAAACCGGCAACTTCCGACTAGCCCTGGCGGCTTACAAACGGGCAGCCGCTATTTCTGATTCGGTACGTGGTAAAGAGAATGTTCGTAAGTCTACCGAACTCGCCATGACTTACGAGTTCAATAAAAAGCAACAAGCGGCACAGGCCGAACAACAACAACAGGCAGCACAGGCAAAAAACAGGCAATTGGCTTTGGGAGCAGGTATGGGTCTGATGCTGATACTAGCTGCCACAAGTTTCTATGCGTATCGCACGAAGCAAAAAGCCAATACGTTGCTCCAGCAGCAAAAAGAAGAACTTCAGCAGGCACTGACCAAACTTCAGACAACCCAAACGCAACTCATCCAATCAGAGAAAATGGCCTCTCTCGGCGAACTGACCGCTGGTATTGCCCATGAGATTCAGAATCCACTGAATTTTGTTAATAACTTCTCGGAAGTGTCCACTGAATTGCTGACAGAAATTCAGCAGGAACGCAAAAAAGCAGAACGTAACGAAGACACGGAAGAAGAAATTTTAGGTGACCTTTCCGGAAATCTGGCCAAAATCAATCACCATGGAAAGCGGGCGTCCAATATTGTCAGGAGCATGCTTGAACATTCACGCGCCCATACCGGTCAAAAACAACTCACTGATCTTAACAAACTCTCCGATGAGTACCTGCGACTGGCGTATCACGGCATACGAGCCAAAGACAAAGAGCTAAGCATCAATCTGGTTACCCATTTCGATTCAAAACTGGCGAAGGCTGAGGTTATCCCGCAGGAAGTAGGACGTGTTCTGCTGAATCTGTTCAACAATGCTTTTTACGCAGTTCGGCAGAAACAGCAGACTAGACTCAGCGATTACCAACCGGCTGTAACCGTAAGTACAAGAAACCAGCACGGCATGGTCGAAATCCGGGTTCACGACAACGGTACGGGTATTCCTCAGCCGGTATTAGATAAGATTTTCCAGCCTTTCTTCACCACCAAACCTACAGGGCAAGGAACCGGACTGGGCTTATCACTCAGTTACGACATCATTACGAAAGGTCATGGCGGTACGTTAACTGTAAATACCCAGCCGGGCGAATTCTCTGAGTTTATTATTCATTTACCCATCAAATAATTGAGGGGCTTACTTTCGGCCCAGCGATCAATGGGCAGGCTGCATTACGTTCAATGCCTCTAATGGCGATTTCCGATAGAGGTCGTAAATATATTGCGTTTTACCAACACGGATCTCGTACGTATCTGTTTCAAGCGCATCGATAAATTCCTGCGCAACAACGGATGGAGCAATACCGCTTTTCCCATTGATGATCGCTGAAAATTCAGTATCGACCAGGGGTGGCATCAATTCGAATACCTTTACGTTGCTGGTACGTTCCAGGGCAATCCGTAGCGACTGGGTATAGGAATGCAGAGCCGCTTTGCTGGCTGAATACGTGGGCAGATTACCAGGAACAAAAGCAACAATGGACGATACGTTTACGATTGCAGCTTCTGGTTGGGCTTTAAGCAATGGTAACACGTATTCATTTAGGCGGATCACGGATAAATAGTTCGTTAGTATCTCGTCTTGCGCTGTATCAAACGCCCCATTACTATTGGCAATATCATATAGAATGGCCCGGCCAGCGTTGTTGATAATTAGGTTAAGGTCCGGAAAATCATGCGTCAACGTAGCGCTTAGCGCTTCTGCATCTTCTTTTTTACTAACGTCACTGACGATACCAGTTGCATTCGATAACTGATCCAGTGCCTTATCGAGACGTTGTTTATCCCGACCAGTGATGATAACTTTATTTCCTTTCGCCGATAACACTTTAGCGATTTCAAAACCAATACCGGCGCTTCCACCTGTAATCAGGGCTGTATTCTGGGTCGTTTTCATTTTTTGAACGTATTAGCCACTTTCCATT
>NZ_JBMDWV010000106.1:0-9681 GCF_048594605.1 Spirosoma sp. | reverse complement strand
GAGTATGCATACGGAGCAAAAACCGTGTATCCAGATTGCGCGCCCAGTTGATCGGGTTCCTGCACGAACACGGGCCGGATAGGCGTACCGAGCGTACCTAAATCCTGATACAGATTTTGACTGCGCTGAACGTAGGTAAACCGGTGTACATCATCCATTGTCGTGTCCATGGTGTACAGTTTCCGACGGTTATTAAAAATATCGTCTTCCAGTACGTAGCGCGTTGATTTCGGACCATAAATTACCTTCGTCGAATCGTCTATTCCGCCGATCCCTGTCGTTGAAGTGGGCATAGCCTGACGACCACCAAACCCGTTTGGATTCTGAATATTACCCGGAAACTGTTGTGCCCGACCCGTAAGGGCCAGACTTAGCACTAGTAAGAAGGCAAAAAAACTCCGATTCATCAGGTCAAAAGTACGCCAAAAGGACGGATTGCCGCAATACGGCGACAACCACTTAACGATTTTTAAGGGAATAATCGTCCAGAAACTGGATAAATGTCTGCTCCTGATCGGCTAAAAACTGGACGGCAACAGGCAGGTAAAACAAGGGGCTTGTCATTCGTTCCTGCGGACTTAGTAGCGTATCGAGCTTTACCCAGTCTTTTTCCGTTGTCAGCAAGGCCGTATCTGCTGATAAGGCGGATAGAAACGTATCAAGATCGGCGCGTGAGTAAACGTAGTGATCACTAAAACGGTAGTGATGCGTTAGCGTAAAGGTTTGCCGAACGTATTGTTCAAGTGGGTCAGCGTTGGCCAGTCCAGACACCAAAATTACCTGCGGCAGCTGCGCAACCGGTTGATATGTAGTAAACGATACGGGTTGGCTATACTTCAATCCGGCAAAAAAAATGGGTATGTCAGGACGGGTATAGGGTCGAATATGATTGATAATTCGCTGTTGTTCAGTTGACCACAGGTTGTTGGGGCATTTTGTTACTACAACGACATCGGCTCGACGGGCACCATGCCGGCTTTCCCGCAAACGACCTACCGGAAAAGGGTAATCCTCATAAAAAGGGCGGTTATAATCCATCAGCAGAATACTAAGATGCGGCCGAACGGCACGATGCTGAAAAGCATCATCCAACAGTATCTGGCTGGTATCCGGATGCGTTTGGAGCAACGTCTGAATGGCATCTACCCGCCTTTCGCCCACACAGACCCGAATCCACTGTTTAAACTTGTGATATAGCTGCAAGGGTTCATCGCCGATGGTTTCGGCCGTGTCCATGTCTGTAGCAATCCGAAAACCCTTCGTTTGCCGACCGTACCCACGACTTAGGGTAGCCGTCTCTCCTACTGCGCCGGAACGATTATTCATGTACCGTTTAATCAAAAATTCGATCATTGGCGTTTTTCCGGTACCGCCAACAGTCAGATTTCCGACGCTGATTGAATAAACTTCAGGCCGTTTTGACTGTAGTAACTGACTATCATAGAGCCAATTACGGACAGCCATTATAAGTCCATAAAGTCTACTGAATGGCAAGAATAGCCACTTAAACCCCAAACGCTTCATTAATAATTTCGTAATATTGCCCGCTTGAGCAGTCAAAAGTAGTATTTTTAAAGCTGAGAACGCCCCTCCCTGCCGTCCTGCACAATGAGTTTAAAAGTCGACTACCTTCCATACACGTTGCATTTTCGCTTCGAAGCGGGTACGTCGCGCGGCACCCTGACGGATAAAACTTCCTTTTTTATCCGGCTCTCCGATACGGATAATCCAACGGTTGTTGGCTACGGTGAATGTGGTCCGTTAAAAGGCCTTAGTTATGATGACCGACCCGATTTTGAAGAGCAATTGCGTCAATACTGTGAGGAGTTCAATTCATTAGACCTACAGCTGTTTCGCTGGAACGTACCGATTGTTCTTAATCAGATTATTAGTCCGAAGTTTCCAAGCATCCTGTTCGGGTTTGAAACGGCCATGCTCGATTTTTTGTCGGGAGGCTGTCGCATCATTCAGGCATCGGATTTTACCGCAGGGCAGCGTCTGCTACCAATCAACGGCCTTATCTGGATGGGCAAACCTGAGTTTATGCGCCAGCAAATCCTGGAAAAATTACAGGCGGGATATACGACGATCAAACTAAAAATTGGCGCGCTCGATTTCGAGCAGGAATGCGAACTCCTTGCCCTGATTCGGGAGCAGCACACGGAAAGCCAGATTACGTTGCGGGTTGATGCCAATGGCGCCTTCCAGCCGAATGATGCAATGACTAAACTCGAACGACTTGCTACGTATGACCTCCACTCGATTGAGCAACCTATACGGGCTGGGCAAACCGACCTGCTGGCAGAACTTTGCCAACATTCGCCGGTCCCCATTGCGCTGGATGAAGAGTTGATTGGCCAGATGGAGTACGTCCACAAATTCCGGTTACTGAAAAAAATACAACCGCAGTTTATTGTGCTCAAGCCAACTCTGCTCGGCGGACTTCGTCATTGCGACGAGTGGATTGAGCTTGCTAACCGACTTAACATTGGCTGGTGGGTTACGTCAGCTTTAGAGTCAAATATTGGCCTTAATGCCATTGCCCAGTATACAGCACAGTTCAAGCACTTAGTACCGCAGGGGTTAGGCACAGGACAACTGTATACGAACAATATTGACAGCCCGCTCTCGGTGGAGGAGGGTCACTTACATTATAATCTGGCTCACCCCTGGAACCTCAGCCCCCTGTTGAAGCATTAGTATCAGAGAGTTTCACTTAATACGTTCCTAGCCTTTGAATCTTCCTGCCGATCATATCCGCCTTTTATTTGGCTTAAAATTACGCCAGCTCCGAATAGACAGGGGTCTGTCCGTTAGTGAGTTGGCCCAACAATCGGGTTTATCAATTTCTTACGTAACAGAAATTGAAAAGGGGCGTAAGTACCCAAAAGCAGATAAAATTTCGGCGTTAGCCAACGCCATGCAGGTGGACTATGATACGCTCGTATCCCTCAAACTAAGTAAGAAGCTGGAGCCGATTTCGGATTTGATACGTTCTAAATTCCTGACCGAAATTCCGCTTGAACTCTTTGGCATCGACCCATCGGATCTGCTTGAATTACTGGCCGAAGCTCCGGCTAAAGTAAGTGCTATGATTCGCACGTTTATGGATATCGCCCTGAGTTACAACATGAGCGTCGAGCGTTTGTACCTAACCATGTTACGTTCGTATCAGGAGCTACACGACAATTATTTTCCCGACATCGAAGCAGACGCAGATCGTTTTCTAAACGAATTTTCCCCATCGACGGGTGCCGCATCACCTCAACCTGTTCCCGAAGCTCTCCTGAATAATCTGCTGAAAACGCGTTACAATATTCGCATTGACTATTTTGACCCGCTTACGCATCCTGAACTCGTTTCATTACGTTCTTTTTTCCGACCGGAGAGTCAAACACTCCATTTGAATGCGGGTTTGACAGCAGAACAGCGGTCCTTTATTTTGGCGAGGGAAGTTGGGTTTCAGTTTATGAACCTAAAGAATCGGCCGTATACGTATTCGTGGGTCGAAGTAGATTCCTTTGAGCAGGTTCTTAACAACTATAAAGCTTCCTACTTTGCGAGTGCAATTCTGATACGTCGTGACGTGCTGGTAGCCCGGTTGAGCGAATTATTTAATCGCGACACCTGGAGCAATGAAGATTTTCTGCAATTGATTACGGATTTCGAATCAACCCCCGAACGTTTTTTCTACCGGCTGAGCAACGTATTGCCCAGCCATTTCGGTGTTGATCAGCTATTTTTTTATCGCTTTAACCACACTCCAGGTCAAACTGCGTTTCAGCTCACAAAAGAAATGCACCTGTCCCGGCAGCAGGGCCCCCGTAGCATTGTCAATGAGCATTTTTGTCGACGCTGGATTGCCTGGACAATTTTACAGGAGCTTCAGTTTCTGCAGCAGAATAAAGGGTTCGATGGTACGCTCTGCCGTGCCCAGTTTTCAGAGTACGCCGATTCGGGGCAGCAGTACCTGCTTATTTCGGTTGCCCACGCCTTTCAGCCGCATTTTCAGCAAAACATGAGCGTTTCTATGTGCTTTGCCGTAAATGATACGTTAAAACAAAAAATGAAATTTCTGGCTCCCCCTCATGACGTCAGAGCACTAACGAATATTCCTTTCCGCATTGTTAACCAAACCTGCGAACGGTGCGGAATTTTCGACTGCCGCGAGCGGGTAGCGTCACCGTCGGTGCTGCAAAAGAAACGTCAGTTTGAAGCAACCAAGAAAGCAATGGAGGCTTTGCGCTGAGTGAAGCAGCTTCCTGAATCTGTGGCACCAAACTTACTCAATTACTAATTCACCGATGAAGTAGTCAGATAAAGCATAGCTTGGGCCTGCTGATTGAGCTCAGTCAGGATTTGCGTGTGAATGGTCAGTTTTCGATAGCTGTCATCACTAATTGACAGGTCTGATTCCTCCTGCCGAAACATATCCACCAACAGTTTTTCTAGTACGTGCTGCATTTTGGTACGTAACGCCACGCATTGCTCGGCAGAACATTGGCCTGTGCACTCATTCTCAGTTGCTGTCTGCTCCTTTTGTGCGGTGTTAGCGCTCAGATAATTGTTTATAAGGGCATAGTTTTCATGAAAAGCCGTAACCGCTTTCATCCATTCCATTAACACATCTCCAGCCCCCGGTACATTGGTTGATTGCCGAGTTTGCATCCTGTTATCTATTTATGCATTAATTTACATATTAACATAAATAGATAATAAAAAGTTTCACATATATTACAAATAATAAACTTTTTCTGTTCTATTGTTTACTCTCAAGCATAAAGAACTACTAAAAGGCATAAGCAAATAAGTGCATGCACTTATTTGGGAAGACCAATCTGTAAGCCCACATTCAACGTAAAAAATTTCGCGGTTCTGTCGAAGTTGATATTACCAACCCCTCCTACATTAGCGCTACCGTCGTTGTTGCCAAACATAAAGTTATAAGCTCCTTCGGCGAAAATACCCAGGTTTCCGAGTGCCAGCACCAAGCCAACTTTGGGAGCAACCCCAGCGTTTGTTGTTGTTACTTTACTCGTTTCCTGACCGTTGAATTTCACTCGGTACGCAGTGGAGTAAACGCCTGCTTCAGCCCCGATATAGGGGCGAAGGAATCCATCTGTAAAATAGTAATCGATCATCCCTGTCACGGGAATAATGCCTGCTGATAGCTCTAGATTTTGCCCGCCAGCATTAAAGCTCCGCGACTCTCCAAAGGCTTTGACCCCAACTCCTACATCGAACCGAGAGGATAAATAGATTTTAGCAAAAGCTCCTCCCCCATAAAAGGTTTCTGAGCCCTGCGCATCTCCCGTTGCTAATGAACCATGAGCACCTACAGAGAACTGAGCCTGGCTGGACGTAACTGCGAACAGGAAGATTATTACCGTAGCAGTGAGACTAAAAAAATACCTTTTCATAGTGCATTTCGGATTAACCAATGAAAGCAGATTAGACGTATCACAAAATTATTCAGAAAGGTTTACCCTTGTTTGTCAGTCGCTTAACGGCACAAAGCAGCCCATCATATCATTATAACTCACACTCTATTCAATGGTTTCATTTATAAACAAACGTCTCGTCAAGCCAAAATCTACAGGCCACTACTCCATTACTGCCATCCACCTCCTAACGCCCGGTACAAATCGACTAAAGCCAGAAATTGAGACCGCTTGGTGTTGATTAAGGAGAGTTCCGCTTCCAGAACGTTACGCTGGGCGGTAATTACCTCCAGATAATTAGCATAGCCATTAGCAAATAAATCGTCAGACGTTCGGGCGGCTTGCCGTAAAACGGTTACTTCCTGCGTTTGAAAGTCGGCCACAGACCGAAAGTTATCCAATCGCTTTAAATTACTCACTACTTCAGAAACCCCCGTTAGCATGGCTTTCTGATACGTGTAATAAGCCTCTCGACTTTGGGCGTTCGTAATCGCCAGATTACCTTTTAATTCCCGACGGTTAATAATTGGCGCAGCAAGTCCGCCCAGAATTCCCAATGCCAGTGATTGTGGATTTAACAGGACCTCTGGCCGGAAGGCGTTAAAGCCAACATAAGGCGTCAGATTAAGCGAAGGCAGAAACGAAGCCTGAGCCACCGCAATATCTATGTTAGCCGCTTCCAGCTCCCGCTCAGCCTGACGAACATCGGGTCGGCGACGTACCAACTGCGCTGGTACACCTGCCGATACGCCTGTAGGCAACGACTGTTTCTCAATGGATGCTCCTCTCGGAATCGATTGTGGGTAGCGGCCTAATAATGTATTCAACTGATTTTCAGCCTCTATAATATCCTGTCGAACTCGACCTTCCAGAGCGCGTGTGTTTAGCAACTGCGCCCTGAACTGTTGTACGGCTAGCTCGGTTACCCGCCCAGCCTCTTTCTGGACCTGTACTAATTCGAGTGCTTTCTGCTGAAGTTCAATATTATCGCCAATAATTTCCAGCTCAGCATCCAGCGCCAGCAACGAGTAATACAAACGGGCTACGTCGGCCGTGAGAGACGTAACAATTAAATTTTTCCCTTCCTGTGAAGCTAATACGCGGGTAAAAGCTGAGCGTCGGCGGTTACGAAGCTTGCCCCATATGTCTACTTCCCACGAACTGCGCAGACCCAGAAAATAGTCAGGTGTAGGGTTTGGAATCAAGCTGGCGCCCGATACGTTCCCAGACAAGTTTGTATCAAAATTACCTACTCCATTCAGCGTATAACGGCCGTAACGATCAATTCCTGCCGTTGCCACAGCATCGACCCGGGGGACTAATGCCCCTTGCGTTATGATGAGATTTGCTCTCGCCATTTCAATACGTTGAAGAGCAATCTTTAAATCAAGGTTGCGCAATAAAGCCGTGTCAATCAGCGCTACCAGATTTGGGTCGGCAAATATATTCTGGTGAGGCCAGTTGCCGATATTCGTCGAATCGGTACTCGCTACGTTCGCACCAGCCGTATTTAAATGGCCTGTATACGACGTTGGAACGGATAAAGCTTGTAAAGGAGCTGGATTGTGATGAACTCGACAACTGTTTAAACTACCAGCAAAAAATAAGCCTACTAAAGCCGATGAATAATTAATTTTCCTGAAAAACGGCACCGTTAGCATGAGTTTTTGTAGATACAATCTCCGGTTTATCATCATTAGACGATTGTTTTGGAGCAAATCGTTGAGCCAGTTTGGCAAATACAATGTATAATCCGGGCACTAATACCAGCCCGAAGACAGTTCCTATCAACATGCCCCCGGCGGCCGCTGTACCGATGGAGCGGTTTCCCAAAGCACCTGCTCCGGATGCGATGCAAAGCGGAATTAGACCGGCAATAAACGCAAGTGAGGTCATTAGAATAGGTCGCAAGCGAGTCACGGCCCCTTCAATAGCAGCCTGCACAATCGGTAGTCCTTCTTTCTGGCGCTGGTTGGCAAATTCAACAATCAGAATCGCGTTTTTGCCCAGCAAACCGATGAGCATCACCAGCGACACCTGCGCATATATATTATTCTGTAAGCCAGCCAGTTGCAGACAAAGAAACGATCCGAAAATACCAGCGGGCAAGGATAGTAACACCGGCAGCGGAAGGAACAGGCTTTCATATTGTGCAACCAGCAATAAGTACACAAAAACCAGACAGATCAAAAAGATAAAGACAGCCTGATCGCCAGACAGCACTTCTTCCCTTGACATGCCCGACCAGGCAAACGCGTACCCGCGTGGCAGCGTTTTATCCGCCACTTCCTGCACGGTACGTAGCGCGTCACCGCTACTATATCCGGCAGCCGGTTCACCGTTGATCATGGCCGACATATACATATTATAGCGGGTAATTTGCTCCGGCCCATACACTCGTTCCAAACGGACAAAATTGGAGTAGGGCACCATTTCGCCCGCATCGTTCTTAACCCGCAAGGCTAATACGTCCTCTGGCTTGGCCCGATATTCGGGGGATGCCTGTACCATCACTTTGTACATCTGACCGAAGCGGATAAAGTTCGATGCGTAAAAGCTACCCATCAGGGTTTGCAGCGTTCCCATCGCATTCTCGATCGAGACGCCTTTCTGAGCGGCTTTGTCCTGATCGACGTGGAGTAGGTATTGCGGGAAACTAGGGTCGAAACTCGTAAACGCATTCCCGATTTCAGGCCGTTTTCTCAGGGCAGCAATAAAACTATCGCCCACTTTTTTCAGTTTTATCAGATCTCCAGACCCCGTCTGATCAAGTAAGCGCAGTTCAAAACCGCTGGAATTACCAAAACCCGGAACGGTGGGCGGAGGAAAAAACTGAATGCTGGCGTCCTGAATCGTTTTGGTTTTTTCGACAAGATCAGCAATGACGTCATCAACCGTTTTTGTTCGGTTGTCCCAGCTTTTCAGGTTAATCATGCCCATCCCGTACGATGCGCCATTTCCATCGGTCATCATGCTGAAACCGGCCAGAGTCGATACGTTTTCAACGGCTTCCATCCCTGAGGCAATCTGCTCGATCTTATCCATTACGTCTTCCGTACGCTTGACGGTCGCGCCAACGGGCGTTGTTACGTTCACGTAAATCATACCCTGATCTTCGGTCGGAATGAACCCACTTGGCAACACAGCGCTTACGCCCCAGGTACCAGCCGCAAACAAGGCCAGCATGACCAACGTAACGATGCCGCTACTGGCAAACCGACGTAGTAACTTCTGATAGCGACCCGTCAGCGCATCAAACCCCCGGTTGAAACTGGCAAAAAAGCGTCCAAGCAACCCTTTAGCTTCATGACCATGTGTGGGCCGAAGCAGCAGCGCACATAAGGCTGGAGTTAACGTAACGGCATTGATCCCCGAAATAACAATGGCCACGGCCAGCGTCAGCGAGAACTGTCTATAGAAAATACCAACTGGCCCCGACATAAACGCTACCGGAACAAAAACCGCCGACATCACCAACGTAATAGCCACCAACGCCCCACTAATTTCTCCCATGGCAGCAAACGTAGCGGCTCTCGGCGACAGATGGCCGGACGCGCCCCCGGTCTCCGCCATTTTGGCGTGTACGGCCTCCACCACCACGATTGCGTTATCAACCACGATCCCAATGGCTAGCACCAGTGCAAACAGCGTAAGAAGGTTGATTGAGAAGCCGATGGTGCTCATGAAGGCGAACGCCCCCACCAGGGCCACTGGCACCGCCAACGCACAGATCAGGGTTGATCGCCAATCCTGCAGGAACAGGAAAACAACAAGGAACACGAGCACAAACGCTTCAATCAGGGTTCGAACTACTTCGTGAATTGATGCATCCAGAAAGCGCGATACGTCGTAGGCGAAATTATAATTCATACCCGGCGGGAACTTCGTTTTCTTCAATTCCGCCATTTTCTCCTTAACGTTGTTGATCACTTCCCGCGCGTTTGAACCCGGGCGCTGCTTCAGCATAATCGAAGCCGAGGGCCGACCATCTGTTTTTGATAGGACGTCGTAATTGAGTGATCCGAACTCTACATCCGCTACGTCTTTCAAGCGCAGAATCGAGCCGTCTGTTTCGGCCCGCAGCACAAGGTTCTCATACTGCTTCGGTTCAAAAAATTTACCGGTATAGCGTAATACGTATTGAAGCATTTGTGGGCTTCGGTCTGCACTTTCGCCCGCTTTACCAGGGGCTGCTTCAACGTTTTGCTTACGAATGGCCTCAATAACATCGTCGGCCGAT
>NZ_JBMDWV010000105.1:0-6441 GCF_048594605.1 Spirosoma sp. | reverse complement strand
TTTTCTGGTATCTCGTAGGATTTCTTTTACAACTATAATTACTCCATTTATAACTTCTTCATAAAAAAATCGTTTGTCCCTATCTATATGTACTATTACTAATGAAATATACTGACAGACCTCTTCACCTGGTTTTCTTCGTGCATTTATTACTACACATTTTACCAAGTCGTAAATCGTAAACAGGATATTATTTTCCATTTTATTCATATTTAAGAGTTAAAAAAAAGTCGCTCAGTAATAAGAGGTTACAAAAATTTCTCTTTGGCTGCTTTTACTACTTGAGAGATATATGGTGGTGAAACATTAAGCCTTTCAGCAATTGATTTTTTGTTATAACCATGATTTAACATTGTTATAACTTTACTTTCAATTATGTTTAGTTTAGCTTCCTTCACCAGATCATTTAAATCATTTTCTAGTACTAATAATGCTTCCGGTGAATAATCTTCTAAGGATTGACCTTCTGAAAATATGTGATCACTATCTTTTAATATTCTATTATAGAATTTGTTCCGGTTTTTGCCTCTATCTGCAATAATGTTAAGTACAATTTTACATACTAGACCTTCTTTGGACTCTACTGAATTCTTATCATTAAGTACATATTCAACAAATTTAGCCATAGCTTCAGCTTGTATTTCTTCAGCGAGATCCCTCTTATACTCGAAGCATCCGTTTACCTTTTTTGACACTTGATTAATTGTAAAAAAGAAAACCATTTGAGTTAACTCTTCAAATTCAGCGCTAGTTAAGAACTGTACTGCGAGATATCTTTCCATTGCAATAAATCGATTTGTTGTGGGCTACTTTACGATTCGTGCGTGCATATGAATAGCATAATGCTAATAACGGTAATTTACTGTCTGTCAATTTTAGATATTTCGTCGTTGAGTAAACTCGTTTTTAGTGTACTTTTATTAGAGATAGATATATTAAATCTATTATTCTCTCTTGTTGGCCCTTACACTATATAAGACTTAAAATGGCCGTAAAAATTAAGTACTGAGTTGAAAGTAGGTATGCGTATTGCTTGTATAGTTAAAGACTCAAAACAGTAGTTAAAATTTAGTGAACTTAAAAAAAAAGTATGCATGCATAATATCGTTATAAAAATTTATAAAACTTCTATAACAAGTACAAATAACTGTCTTTTCGGTGCTGAGTAATTAGCACCGAAATTTTATCAAGCATGGATAGGGATAGAATAGGCAAACCATTGTTGCCTTTATATACTCTTTCATAGACAGTGCTTACGCTAGGAGGGAATATTATGGATTTGCAAAGCAGTATTTACATTGTAACGATACGAATACTACTTTACTGGTAGAATATCATTCCAATCCGTCGTGTAACGTGGTGACAGATACTGTCGCTTGTGGTGCCATGTCGGATTGTAACCAGCATCAATAACCCGAACTTTATCCCGCCCATACCGATAATTCAGGGTATCAACCACTTTCTATAGCTTGGCCATGCGTCGATCCGGGCCAGCCATAAACAGATCCTGTTGCTGAAATTCGACACGAACAAGGTTCGATAGAATCACGCCCACCTTCTGAAACTCGTAACCAAAGCGAAACACGGCTTTCAGGGCAGCCTGCGCATATCCCACCAGTTCAGACGTACTACTCGTTGCGTGCGGCAGATCGACGGTTCGGCTGTTGTAATACTGCTTCGCGAGTTCACCATTCGGTGACCGCTTGAACCGGTTCGTGTGAATGAAAACCGTCAACGTGCCGGCAGCGGAATCCTGTTTCCGCAACTTCTCAGCCGCCCGGCTCACGTGCGTGGTCAGGGCCTCTGTGATCGTGGCCAGATCGGGAACGAGTTTGCCGAAACTCGGCGCTGAACAGATAGACTTCTTTGGCTGCGGTTCCAGCTCCAGTAACTTACACGGAATCCCCCGTAATTCATACGCTAGGCGGAGGCCATTAACCGTTAGCTTCTCCCCTATCCAGTCGTCCGGTGCGTTACGTAGCTGCAAGGCGGTACGAATGCCGTTACGTTTCAGCATACCCGCGTATCGCCAGCCGATGCCCCACAGATCCGCAACGTCAAAGTCAGTCAGTAACTCCTGAATTTTCTCATCCGTATCGACGAGTATAACCCCGCCTAGTTCAGGCCTGCGCTTGGCGTAGTAATTGGCAACCTTACAGAGTGTTTTTGTCGGAGCGATGCCAACGCTCACGGGTATACGTGTCCACTGATCAATGGTCGAACGTAGCGTTCGAGCAAACTGTGTCAGGTCGGGATACAGCGCTTCATAACCGTTGAGGTTTAGAAAGGCCTCATCGATGCTGTACACTTCAACGTCTTCTACGAACCGGCCCAGCGTAGCCATGACCTGGCCACTCATGTCCCCGTAGAGCGTATAGTTACTGCTGAACACTTTAATGTCGTGCTGCTTTATCTGATCGGTTAACTGGAAGTAAGGCGCCCCCCATTTTTACCCCTAATGCCTTCAGTTCGTTTGAGCGGGCGATCAGGCACCCATCCTTGTTAGACAGCACACCAACGGCTTTGCCTTCAAGCGCCGGGTTAAATGCCCGTTCACAGCTTACGTAGAAATTGTTACAGTCGCATAAAGCCAGCATAACTACAGGGGTTTTTGGATGACATACGTAACCACACCGAAGATTCTGAAATCATCGCCGGGGTACACATCGATCGGTTCATACTTCGGGTTGGAGGGTATCAGCACAATCACGTCATCCGCGTAGTGAACACGCTTCACCGTATGTGCCCCATTGTACCAGACCACCATGATTTTACCTTCTACCGGATCGCGGGAGCAATCGACAATCAGTATGTCGCCGGGTTCAATGCGGTCGCCGGTCATGCTGTCGCCCGTCACACGCACGAAGTAGGTAGCTTCTGTATTGGTAATACACAGGTCGTTCAGATCACAAACCCACTCGACGTAGTTTTCAGCCGGAGACGGAAAACCCGCCTGTATCATTGACTGGAAGAAAGGAATCCGGAGCCGTTTTCTGACGACTGCTTTTATAAACTGATTGGGCCGCTTTCTACTACTCCTGTCTGACATAACGGTGCGCTTAAAAACAAGAACCGCTATATTATAGTTTTGTTATGTATAATACAAATGCAACACAATAAACGTAATCAACCACCTGTATAAATGTGTTGTCATAGAATACAAACGACAAAAACATGAACAAAGAACTGCTCAATGCTGCAAAGGAATTCGATGACCACTTTATCGATACGTTTCCGAACGTTACTAAGCCAGCAAAACAGATCTCTGATTTTAATTTGGCCCTGAATGAATTTGCTCAACAATCCACTGAACACAGAGAAACAATTCATTTTATAACGGTACTGTTGTCCAATTCAGACCTAGAGGCCTTTGCGGCTAAAGATTCTCAAGATGCCCGAAGAACAGGCTACGAGCAGACAGCTGATCATCGTGGACAGGATGACGAGCTTAGTAAGCTAGAAACTCAGGCCAGCATTGATGATCAGGATATAATAACCGCAGCTCGTGCGGTTGTAGACGGCAGTCATAACGAGGCAGGCCTTAAGGAGTTAGTCAGTAAGCTCATTGACGATTTGGAAACCGAAGCGTAATAACATTCGTAAAAATCTCCCGCAATGGCCTTCTTCTGATTATCGTTGGTCATAGGTGTAAGGTTTTATTATGGATATGTACACGGCAATGCTTGCTGTGCAGTTCTCCCCCTCCAGCTTCGGTATAGTAATCAGACAAACAGCCGCCCGCTTTGCAGAGGGCGCTACTTTACCCGCATAATGGGATAGCCACAGTAGCGAATGACTCTCATCATTTTATAAATACATTTTTCAGTGCTTATTTTGGTGCTAAATCTCGATCTAATTTCTCCAACACTGCCTCGACGATCCAATCATGTGTCGATATGCCTAACTTCGGACTCCCCGGCTTGCGGGTGCGCTGCGCTCGAAGCGCGTCTATCTGGCGAAGGATACCGCGTGTCAATCGGGTATTGACGTGGGCAGGTTTATCATCGTCCTCTGGCTGTTCGTCAGCAGGTTTCAGACCTTTGTTGATCACGGCCTCTATGTCGGCCTCTGTGGGCGTTTTACGCTTTGGTGGTGCTGTTGATACGGGCATTAGATACTGCGTTAAAAAGATCGTTCAATTCAGTGATTGCTTTTTGGTCAGGCTGTTCGGCCTCGAATACTGTAAGACCCTTTGCTCCTGTTGATGGGAACGCTTTTCTATTCTTGATGGCATGGGGTACGAAACCAAGATCAGCCATTCCGGCTAGGGCCTCAGCGGCCTCTCGATTATCAGCACTGGTGATGTCGGCTCGGTTCAGGAAGCTGTGTACCGTCAGCGCTGTTGCACGGGTCGCCTGTATCTCGGCTAACATTTCCGTCAGTTTGGCGAGTGTCCAGACATCGTGGCTGCGGGGCTGTACGGGCACCAGGGCAATATCAGCTACGAATAGGGCGGCTCGTTGGCTGGTGGTGTCGCGGCCACCTGTGTCGATGATCACATGGTCGTATTTGGGTTTCATCGTCTCGACCTGTTTGCGCAGGTTCGCGCCCAATAGCTGGACCAGCGTATAACCGACATTTCCATCCAGCGTATGCTCCCGCCAGGCGGTGAAGTCGCTGACGGTCGCTTGGTCATCGGCATCGACTAGCAGAACGTCGCCCCCCTGCCTGGCCAGCCATACGGTCAGATGCTCGGCAATGGTGCTGCGGCCACTACCGCCCTTGACACCTGCTGTTACAAATACTGCCATTTTATGTGCGATTAATGATGCGGCAAGTAATGCTTATTCTGGCATAAAAACAAGTCCTACAATAACTGTTGAAAATAGTGCTGAAAATAGTGCTGGTTTTTGTACGCTAACTTAATAAATAAAAATAGCTAAATACTACGTATAATAAAGTCACAAGCCCCAAATACTCAGGTTCAAATAGTTAGTATTATCTTAGAAATGCATCTAATCTCCACCTTAAAATGAGACCTCTATACCTACTGCTGCTTATTCCTATATTATTTAGCGGGTGCAAGAAAAGCTCTGATGATCCGTCGGCCAATCCAGTATCAACATACTTTATTCAAGCTACAGTAGAAGGTAAAATATACAAATTTGATGGTAAAAATTCTAAGGCAAGTAACGACATCACTGGAAATACTCAAACAACTAACTACTTCAGCGTAGGCGGTTCAAATGATGAAGAAGTAACATACATACAATTCACTACGATCGGTGGTTTGACTGGCAAACCTGCAACATTGCCAATATTCTACTCTATTTTCAAAAAAAACAGGTTCGAGATCTACGATAAAAACACCAACTTTTACAATTACAATAATCCTGTAAGTGTTGGAACATGTAATGTTACTAGGGTAGATAACCATGAAGTTGAAGGAACTTTCAACTTCGACGCTTATGATAACTCCAACAAAATGATCAGTGTCAAAAATGGAAGCTTCAAACTGAAATTTACATTCTAGTCAGTTTAGAATCGGCATAAATGCCGACCCTTTAGGATTGCTATTATTCCGTAGTGGGTCTTTAGTGCAAAACGAGGCCAAAATGAAAACAGGCCCGTAAAGTGCTGATTTTGAGTCAAAGTAAAGAAAACGGTCCTTTACATTACTGACGAATAACTAGGCAGAATACAGGCTATTTTTCCCCATTTCAAAGCAAAGAACTCACCGGGCCGCCGGGCGGTCAAACAATCAAAGTAAACTTAGCTGTGCTAAATATTGGGTTTTCTTACGCCCTATTTTCATTTTGGCCCCGTTTTGCAGTGTAGACCCATGCTGGTTAAAATTCTGACATACCACATGGACAATGCGGGGTATGATACGCGGAATGCGTATTAATGCGCTAGGTTCGTCTTCAAATAAACCGCATCGATTAAGTATTTTTGTTGGCTATCAACCATTTCTATCAATCTTATGAAGACACTACTATTTAACATCTTATTACCGATCTTATTTATTATTTCACACTATTCGATCGGTCAAAATAAGAACCCAGAGTTTAAAGTTATAAAAACAAGCTCATATGGACAGGCCCTACGTACAACATCGTATTGCATAGAAATAGTAGCTCAGGACTATAATCCGAGTAGCATTGATCATTGGAATGCTCTTGTTGAGTATGTTAAGGGGTTTGATTCGCAGACAAAGGGTGAGGCAACGATCTGGTTTGCTTTTTACGATACTTGGATTAAAACCGATGGCTGTTCATGTAATTTTGATGCAGGTGATGGATGTGAAAGTACCTATAGATCAAATGTGATTGCTTCTGGACGTATTAGTCCTTGGATAGATGGTAAAAGAACCGGTAGTATTGATCGGAATGCCCGCTATAAAATGGATGAAAGTTTAGGACCAAAACCAGTAGAAACTGGGGGTGTTTGGTCTGTAAAACTTAAATTCTAACACACGGCTTGCTGTATGGACGTCTTTTA
>NZ_JBMDWV010000104.1:0-2881 GCF_048594605.1 Spirosoma sp. | reverse complement strand
TCAACACAGCCTTGTCAACATTATGTCAATCAATAGGAACCTGTTTAAACGTTTAGAAAAGGTTACTGATGCAATCGCTTTTTGTCATTTCGACCGGAGGGAGAAATCTCAATTATCCTATTAGTCAATCTGGAGATTTCTCCCTCCGGTCGAAATGACAAAACCAGCTCTTTTTTGACCCTGGAAGAAAAGTTTGAACAGGTGTCTGGGTAAAGAAAATTCTCTACCAAATTTTCCACCAGGGTTTGGCTTCTTTCGCTGGCGCTACGTAGTACAGGTCTATGGTTTCGCCATCCATCAGGTGTTTGAAAGAGACTTTTTTTATTAGTTGATCAGCGCTGTTGCGTACGAGCGTTTCCGCTTCTTTAGCGAAATGAAAGGTTCTGATTAACTGTTCCATGCCTTCATCTGATAGTGCCTCCAAAGCATGAGCGGGGTGAAACCCTTTCAGATAATTGGTAATTTGAAAGCTACCCGCCATCACTTCATCCAGTTTCCAGTCGGCGGCTGGGTACTTAAAATGATCGTCGTTTCGGTAGTTTACCGGGCCAATCGCACCAAGTCGGGCTGCTTTCGCCCAGATATAAACGTACACATCCGGCAATTCGTCCCGCAAGGTTTTGGGGAGTTTTTCTGCCCTGTGCCAAAAAGTAGTATAGGAATCTGGTCGTTCTCCTTTATCGAAACCACTCCCCTTAATCGATACCGTCGTAGCTGGATCTTCCTTTTTCTCCCGGATCAGTTCAAGTTCGTTTTTGGCATTTTCACTATCCTGCCAGGTCAACGACGCTTCGTAATATTTTTCGGCCATATCCCAATCCTCCAGTTCAATACAGGCAAAGCCCATACCCCGTAAGGCGCGGGCTTTCTGAGCAGGTGTATTGTAGGGCCTTGATTCAAACGCGTGCGCATACCAGCTAAAGGCGGTTTTCCAGACTTTCGAATTATGCTCTGTCTGAGCAGCCTGGCCACCCAACATTCCCATTTCAGATAACAGCCACGGCTGATCGGGTTCTAGCTCCAAACCTTTCGACAATATCCTATAGGCTTCGTTAGCTTTGCCCTGTTCAATCAGAATAATCGCTAACAGGTAACAACATCTCGGATAGGCATTAGCCAGCGGTTCTATCGGTTTATCGGGCTTTATCAACTCCATATACCAGTCATACTCATCCTGTTCCCAGAATTTTATGTACTGTATACCGTCCTGTTCAAACTGATTTTTATAATCAGTAGGAATCCGGCCGAACATGTCCACCAACGTAGCGTAGTGCTGCTCCCAGTCGGCTACCTTCGTGTGAATCACCTGATCAATCTGGGCAACTGTCTGTGCATCTTCTCGCTCAGTGTCTGAATAATGTTTCACAGTAAGTTATGGGTTAGTTAAAGTCCTTATCTTGGACGCTCCCAACCAGCGCAAGTAACCTTTTATAAATTTACAGTACTTTAGTATTCAGGTTGCGGGCAACTCAATGACATTTATCTGTAGGTGCCAATCCAGAAAACGTCTATTTTAGCGACCTGAAAACAGTTATGGCTATACTGCACTACCTGAATCAATTTCACCGCCAACAGACAGAAGCCTTGTTGGCGGAATCGGCTAAACAGCCCTTGATGTCGACTGAAGCGTTCATTGCTCAGGCGAAACGGATCAGTTAGCAAAGCTCCCGCAGGAAAAATAATAGTAGGTTGATCGAGGAGCCGAAGCCTAAGCGATAATCGCCCTGTATCATTCGATATAATTACCTGACCTATTCATAGCTCTAGTGGCTTCGGGCACATACTAGTCGAACCAGACAAGACGTACGCGCATTTCTGGGGAGCTGAATCACCCATAACTTTATACAATCTCACATAAAGCTCAGTTGACTAATAAAGACGTGAATTATTGTAGATTGGCATCCGATATTCATCACTTGATGAAATAGATGATTCAGTTGTTTAGTCGATAACAAGTCGAGAGAACCGTCTGTAAAAAACCTATCTGTGAGATTGATTTAGGATAAAAACCTCAGGTTCAGCTTTCTTCCGTCGTATAATTCCTACTTAACAGTTTACTTTCTCGAATACGCTAGCGCTTTCCTAACGGTCATCAATATACGCAGACTCCTCATTAAAATAGAATGTCTGATACTTTAAGCCGCATAAACAGTTCCATATCCTTGACTAGTACAGACCAATCAACTGTTGCGTCCCTCATTCTAAAATTATCAATAATAATTGCTGATTTTTTATGAAAATATATACCTATTCCAAATAGTATATTATTTACATATTTATTGTCACTTATAAAACGGCGTAAAGTTAGATCCAACATTTATTCAATTATAACAATATTCAGAAACAACATAAAAAAGTATATATATACATAAATCCTTATTAAGATTACTTCCACCTGAATGACTGGAATCTTGCATAACAGTGCCATCCATTGTCGTATAGCGAAAAGGCATTATTTCGCGTCTTGATCTCCTTTTGACACATTTTTTCATATGAAAATTTATAGCAAAGGAACATCATATTGCTATCTAGTTCATCAATTTTTCTTACCTTATGCAAGACAAGTATACTCTACCGGAGGTCCGCTGGCAACCCCAAAAAGCCATACTATTGTGGGCGTTTGTTTTATCTGCACTTCTCCTAAATGCTACGTTAAACGCTCAGGCTAATACGTTTGATACCCGGAAATTACCTCCAGGTATAGTAACAAATACAAACACTGGCGCGACCTTCAGCTCCATTCAGGCGGCTATCGATGCGGCTGCGACTTTAGATGGTCATACCATTACGGTAGCCTCTGGTACATACACCGAAAACGTGACTGTCTCTAAGTCGCTCACGATTACAGGAGCCAACGTGGGCACTGCGGGTACAGCGACAC
>NZ_JBMDWV010000103.1:0-65831 GCF_048594605.1 Spirosoma sp. | reverse complement strand
ATCTGTGTTTTACCTTCCGCATACGGGCCCATGAGCCACAAAAGGCCATCGGTGTCCTGGGCAATGGACTTTATCTCATCGAAGTCGAGCCCGTTACGTTCTTTTAGGTAAGTAGTGAATTTCAGCCCATCGAATCGGTTTAAACCAAACTTGGTGCCGAACCACATAAAGCCCCGCCGGTCCTGAAAAATGGCGTTAACTTCCCGATGCGACAAGCCGTTTTCAGGACCGTAGTGTTGGACGGATGCAGTAAATTGCTGGGCCTCAGCCACCGAACAAAGGCAAAACAGTATTCTCAGGATAAAGCTTACAGCTTTCAATTTTAATTATAAAGAGGTACGCTACGCACTGAATTAGCTAGTTCGTTCAGTATTGTTAATTTCTTGCATATTAACCTAAGCTATATAGAATAGAGGCTGTTTAGGATAATAAAAAGACTTTCAAAAAAGAGCGAAATTTGAACTGGGCCGCCGGTGCGGTTTGCTTTCATTTTTCTTCTGCACTGCGTCCGCCCTTTTGTGAAAAGTTAGTGGGAAGACTCTACTTTTCAACCGATCGCTTTTGGGGGAAGCTTACAAGTTGTATAAGTATTTTCAATAAAAATTTACTCATTGACACTTAGCAATACTATAGAGTATGGATGGTAAGAATAGCCTTTTCGCTATTTTAAAACTTGGCCAATCATGAATAAGAGACCTACTTAGTACAAGCCGTTAACTTTCAATATGGCCAAATTGCAGAAGCGGGCAACGAACTGGATAAAATTCATGCAATGATATACATTGAAGGGTGCAACCCTGAACTTCATAGCACCGGCATTCAGACAAGTCGAGTCAATCCGCATAGATCAAAGGTGCATATAGAATTATATCGAAAGCTGATTGAATGGGAGCGGGCAATCCTTTCAGCTGCTAGGCGATTGACAGGCCGGAGTCAAGCAGTTACACCTTTCGAATTAATTGCTGAAGTGGACCGTGCTCAATCTCCCTTACTCACCCTGGACAATGCATTTGCGTTTTTCCTGGCTTATAAGCAGTCGCAGATTAGTTTATTAGACAATACACAGAGATCACCGGATCTGATCAGTCCTCAACTGTTTGAGAGTTACAGTAAACGTTGGATGTGGGTAAGCCGATACTTAGAACGTCAACGTAATCCTGCCTTACTACTAGTAAGCGTTGATGCGTCATTTGTGCAAACCTTTTACTATCACCTTTGTCAGTAACTAGGGGCCTTCTATGCTACTCAGGTTATAAAGCTAGTCACTGAAGTTTGTCAATGGACACTAAATGAAACAGAATAAATTTTAATGGTTCGATCTATGGGGCTGGCTTCTTACGTATTGAACAAAATAGGCCCCATGGATCAGGCTAACAAGCGCATGGTCGACCACGGCGAGAAGATCATAAATGAGCAGCAGAAAATAGCCCTCTATACGTGCCAGACGGATCTGTTGAAAGAGCGCATTGTTCAGTACGAGGTAGCTTTCTCGGCTGATCATTATAACCATGAGCAGAGGTTGAATTAAAAAAAGCACTACCTGAATGTAAGTTTTTCAGGTAGTGCTTTTAGTAGAGATATATTTTGGGGTTGACTTAGGTGTCTATATGACACTTTCTATTTTATATAGAACTCTTTCTAAGAAATGAAAATGAAACAAAAAAGGCAGCTATTATTAATAAGCCATTACAGACTTTTTAATGGTGCCTATTTTTTCCATTTCTTCGTCGTTAAAAGTAGTAACTTCAGTCTCCACTACGTCGCCATTATCTTTGCGAGCACTAACCAGAACGGTATCGTCTCCTTTCGATTTAACTATTAGTTGGCTTGGGTGGGAACCAGTTAAAGCTTTAGAAAACAGCATTTTAATCAGATCAGTTATCATAAGCCGGTTCTGTTGTTTATAAAAAAACAAAGGTCTAGATTTTATGTTTAAAAACCACTAATGTATTGTAAATACCTGAGGCTACCCCTTTTAATAGTTGCACATCATATATACGATGGAATGCCCCCATACTATTGCTGTCTACACATAAAAATCCTATTATACTATTTTTAGTATGACTTGCTTGACTAATCCGACTAATAGGAGGAGATATAGCTATAACAATTCCGCTTTTGTATTTAAGTGGCCATTGGTGCCATCTCATTAGTGGATTCATCTTGGCTGGTTTTTGGTCGCATACATCAAACATCGTACTCTGGAAGTCATAGTCAAAAGGCAGATAATTGTTGAAGTAGAACCGCTCTGTATTAGCAAAAGCCTCTCTGTAAGCTGTATTACGAATAAGTTCATGAAAAACGCCTTTTTCCTTGGCTTTATCATCAAGACTACTTCTGTCAGTAGACGAATTTTTGTCCCTGCATAGTGTTATGAAAGAGACTATTTTATGAGGTTCGTTTCCTGTCTCTTGCATTATTTTGATAGAAACAGCACAGGTCGTTTCTGTAATTTTAGTGAAAGCATCGCTCAATGAATCGCATAAACTGTTAAATCTCATCAAAAACTTTTCGTTGTCTATGCTATTAATATCCGTTAAGGAGTGAATTTCTTCGAATCCTCGGTTAAGGTCATTCAACGCGTTTGCATAACGCGTTTTTCGTTTCATAGCTCCTGTGGTGAATACGTAAGCACCAAAGTAATATAAACCGAAAAAACTAATACTTACAACCGCAATTTGAGTTTCTGAAGCAAATCGGGCTAAGTACTGGTTCCCCGCCTGCCATAAACCAACTACACCTGAAGCAACGCCAATAAAGCTTCCAAGATAGGTTACTACTGTTTTTAACATTCAAGAAAGAGGGATAGAACAATATAAATAAGCCTATTTGTTTCTTTTATTAACCCTTTGCTAATAGTTGATTTATCAAACGGTTTATTTCTGCCAATGAACCTAGGCGCCCCTGTTATCTATATTACCCCGATTATTGTCTCCCATGAATTACCCAAACGTATTAAATATACTATTCTATTACAATGGGGTATTTCCCGTATCTACTGAGGTTTGTAAAATATAGTACTTCTTATACTCTCTTTACCATGCACTATTACGTCGAACAGCTACTTATTGCTTATCATCAATTGCCAGATTACCGTCAGGGTCGACGTAAGTGAGTGTAGCAGCATAATATAATACGGGCTAGTGCGCAGAAAAGCATTGCCTCCATGTCTTATCAGGGCTACAGAGCCAACTACCCCTATAATGCATCAGACCCGTAGAGATGCCTATGAAACTAAAGGGTGACTAGAGGCTAGGTTAGTCCTGGCAAAAACTGTCTTTTAAGCACTGAAACGAGATACAACAAGGACAAAAAACTACAGAGACAAAAAACGGCTTTTTCTCTTTTTGTCTATTTTATGCACAGGCCATTATGGGTAGCTGTGGATAAGTGAAAAAAGGGGTGTATAGGGAGCCTTTTTCTGGGGCACAGGTTAACTAAAAACCCTTTTATATACGTCTTTTGAGTACGTTGAGTACGTTCTATTCCCTCCTTTATGCTACTCTTTTGCCAGTTCTGCTAGGTAGGCGTATAGACTAATCATAATGCCGCCTTTTATTCTCGTTCCGAACCTGTTTTTTCGCACTTCGTAGCTGCTCCTGGGCTGTATCGGCTAGATACTGCAACCGTTCTACTACAATGGCAAACTCGCTGACAGCCTTCTCAAGATTAAACTCGCTTCGGGGAATGCGCATTACGCCATACGCAGGGGGCAGCACGGAGGTAAGCCGAGGGGATAGCTGAACATGGATATAGTCGCCTGGTTCGGGCACCAGCACATCCTCCACAAAATCTAGCTTACGAACTGCCAGTATCATCTTCCCTATTTCCTTGTTTGCCATGGCTATACTAACAAGAAATGCCCCTAAATGTCTTACTATTTTATTCTTTACTTGTATTATATATAACATTTGTATTATACTCGCGGTTTGATGCCTTACCAGCTGACACCGATATGATAGAACCCGATGACCAAATACATGCAAAAGACGTGTTTCATGCCCTGGTAAAGCGAAAACATGCCATTCCCTTTTTCTCCTACTATGTACAGGCAGGGTTTCCTTCACCCGCTGAAAACTACATTGAACGAGTACTGAGCCTGGACGATCTGTGTATCTATCATCAGGAAGCTACGTTTTTCCTTCGTGTCGGTAGTGATAGCATGATTGGCGACCGGATCGACAAAGGCGACTGGATTCTGATGGATTGCTTTTACTGTTCGCCCGAGGTTACCCATAACCGCATTGTTGTAGTACAATTGGGTGAAGACTTCGCCGTCAAGCGCATCAAATATGTGGATGAGAACTTACTGACTCTGGAATCCTCCAATCCAAAATACCCGCCTATATACGTCCATAAAGGGGATAAGTTCATGGTCTGTGGTCTTGTTACGTTCGCCTTTCAAAAATTCATCTAGCCATGCTGTACGGACTGGTCGATGCCAACGCCTTCTATGTTTCCTGTGAACGTAGTTTTCAGCCTCGATTGGAGGGAAAAGCGGTTATTGTGCTCTCTAACCGCGATGGTTGCGTGGTGGCAAGAAGTGACCAGGCGAAGGCCATCGGGGTAAAAATGGGGCAACCCTTTTTCGAGCTGGAAGAACTTCGCAAGCAGCATGAGATTGAAGTCTTCTCCTCAAACTATGCGCTGTACGGGGATATGTCATCCAGACTCATGAGTACGTTAACGCATTTCGTTGAAGATGTGGAGGTGTATAGCATTGATGAGGCTTTTATTCTGGCTAGTGGCTACGAAGGCATTTACCCAACTGTTCGGGGACTGGGTGAATCCATTCGAAAGACCGTCGCTCAGTGGCTACGTATACCCGTATCGGTTGGGTTTGCTCCGACAAAAACATTGGCCAAAATCGCCAATAAACTAGCGAAGGCAAGACCCGAACTGAACAGCGTTTGTGTACTGGATACGGAGGAGGTTATTTCGCAGGCGCTGAATGATTTTCCAATCAAAGACCTTTGGGGCGTTGGTGGACGGTATACAGCCATGCTCAAACGGAACGGCATTACAACCGCGGCCCAGCTTAGCGATGCTCCCGACGAATGGATCAACAAGGTCATGACCGTAAATGGGCTCAGGCTGGTGCATGAACTCAGGGGATTCCCCTGCAAATTCTTAGAGGTAAGCCAACCTGCTAAAAAGGCAATCCTGACGGCTCCCTCATTCGGAAAGCTAGTGCCTGACCTGGAAACGATTACTGATGCGCTCACCTCGTATTTGACCCGGGCCTGTGAAAAGCTTCGCAAGCAGGATTCTTTATGTGGGGCTCTAACGGTATTCCTGCATACAGATCGCTACCGGCGAACACCTCATAACGGTCTACCTGCCAAGCAATATAGTAATAGCATAACAATACCACTCCCTCATCCAACATCAGCAACTACGGAACTGCTCAAGTACGCAGTGTCTGGCCTGAAAGCTATTTTTCGCTACGGCTATAACTATCAGAAAGTGAGTATAATGCTCACAGACTTAGTTCCTGGAGATTATCGGCAAAAGGGCTTGTTTGTCGAGGGACCCAACGAGAAGATGATGCAGTTGTCAAGTGTAGTAGACAAACTAAATAAGCGATACGGTCAGGATAAGCTTAGGCTTGCTTCGCAGCTATACAATCCGGAGTGGCCGATGAAGCAGAATTACCTTAGTAAGCGCTACACAACGCGCTGGGGTGAGATAATGGAGGTGAAGTAAGATAAACTTATCTTAAGTGTGAAGTGCAATGTGGGCAACGAATTGCCGAAACACTAATTTTTTCATTACAAAATGGGCAGCGACCCGTAAACGCTATTAATTTCGTCATTTCAGCCGCTCTATCCTTTTCGCGTGCTTTCGCTATTTCTTTGTCTTGCCGCGCATATTCTTTTTCTTGAAAAGCACCTGATTTATCTCGTATTATACTCCATAAATCTCTCCCAGTCCTTTCGGCTTCTCTGCGGGCTGACTCAAGAGCTCTTTCTTTATTATTTAAGTGCCTTTGAAAGAAGTCATCGGCACCTTTTTTGAAGTTGAGTATCTTAGTCTTATTAAGCGAGTATGTTCGAAGTTCCTCTTCTAATTGCTTAATTTCTAATGGCCACAGAAGCTCATAGATGATGCGCTGGCCGTCTGTAACAGCAAACGGATCGTGTTCTTCTCGATTGGTTATCTCCCAAAAATAACTAGCATAGTCTTTTAATCCATTGGTATATAGAGACATAAAGTTTGTGTCAATTCTGCTAGCATATTCTTCTTTTGAACTGGCTACAGAACTGGTCAAATAATTGTTGACTTGGTTTTCTTCATCAATCAACTCTAAGCTGCCTCTATATCTATTTCCTATAATACATTTCTGAACGATGGTTAGAATATTTAAAGAGTTTTCGCAACTTGTTAATTTATTGTCATCTACTTGCAGGTAGAAAATAAATGGCACCACTCCCAGAAAAAAGGCTAGCGTGATGTATAGAAAAATAAAGCCGGCAATAGCAAGTCCCAATGTAGCACCATCGTCTGTATGAAAAAGGACTAAATAGGCATCAATAATAAAAATGACTATCCAGAAATATTTCCAAAACGATACCCAATAGAGGATTTTAGGCAGCCCCTGGGTTAGGTTTAGTTCTTTAATTTGGATGTCTTCCACCTCCGCCTTAATGTGTTATTATAAATTACAGATTTAAGCTAACAAAGCAGTTTAACTACTCGCACAAATTCTAGTTTAGTAGAATTAAAACTCTCTGACCCTTATATTAATTAAACTTGAAGCGTGTGATATTACTTATAGATAGCCCACTACTGGTTTGTGTCTCATAATCCTGCAGGTTAATAGAATCATTCACTGTACTAAGTTAAGGTAGTGTAATGGGACAGATCTATAGAAGTTGAGACTGGATTATGCCTTTTCAGATATAGCCATCACTCTGAAAATAAATAGCCGTGTATGCAAAAACGTATGCAAAAAAAAAGCCACTTACTACATTTCTGCTTGTAAGTGGCTGATAATCAAGTGCACTCGTAGGGATTCGAACCCCAAACCTCCTGATCCGTAGTCAGGTGCTCTATCCAATTGAGCTACGAATGCATTGCTCTATGGCGTTCCCGTCGATTGGGAGTGCAAAAGTAGGTAGAAAAAGGAGTACTGTCAACTTATTTTCCCAGAAAATTTGCTTTGCGCTTCATCAGAAAGGCGCCAATTCCTTCGGTAGCATCCGCAGATCGACCTAAACCATCCTGACTATCAGCTTCCTGCTCAAGCTGATGTTCGAGATTGGAGTAGAGCGACTGGTTTAATACGTGTTTCATCGCACCAATAGCACGAGTGGGTGCGGTGGCATAATACCCTGCTACGTTATTCACCGCCGTATCTAGTTCGTCTGCTGGCACCGATTGATTTACCAGGCCTAATTGAGCCGCTTCAGGACCGTACACACGCCGACCGGTGCTGCATAACTCGAATGCCCGTTGCGGGCCAATCAGTCGGGGTAAAAAGAAAGTTGAACCTGCATCAGGCATCAGGCCAATGTTCACAAAAATCTGACTGAAATACGCTTCATTCGCGCAAATCACTACGTCGCAGGCTAGTGCAAGGGAACAGCCCGCTCCTGCCGCTACGCCATTGATACGGCCGATCACGGGTTTGGGAAGGTTGCGAATGGCCTGAATCATTGGATGATACGTCGTCCGCAAGGATTCTCCCAGCTTCAACGCTCCGCCTGACGAGGCCGCCTGCACAACACCTTCTTTTAAATCAGCTCCGGAAGAAAATGCTTTTTCACCTGCGCCCGTAATCACAATGACGCGCACCTGGTCGTCCTCAGCAGCGGTTTCTATGGCACCCGTTATATCGCGAATCAGACCGGGACTCAGGGCATTATAAACTTGCGGTCGGTTTAGCGTGATTCGACAAACTGCATTTGTTACGTCGTAAAGAAGGTTTTCGTACATACTTATTGGGTTTAAACACAGAGCCACAGAGAACACAAAGTATCAAATTTTACAAATTCATCTTTTTGTGTTCTCTGTGGCTCTGTGTTTTATTAAATCACATAAACCAGTATACTGTCAGCAAACTAATGCTGAGCCCAAGCGTGAGACCAGCACTTACCTGCACTGGCGTATGCGCGTTGAGTTTAAGGCGGGCGCTGGATATAAACCCGGTCAGCAGCACCAGTAAAGTCAACGGTGCAAACAGTTCTGTTATACCAAATTTTAGCATAATACTGGCGAGTGCGCCCAGAACACCCCCAATGCCAACACCATGCGCGCTGATCTGCCAGGTAAGGCTAATGACGCCTACCAGCAGAATGGACAGGGCAATGCTGCCAATCAGTAGACCAATTTCGGGAGCGAGTGTCGAAACCAGCTGCATCCGAAACATAAACAGATAGGCGACAAAAAAATAGATTATGGCCGTCATAAAATAAGGTAAACGACGGTCTTGCAGGTTGGTTAATTCCAGATTCCGGACGTAACCAACCCGTACGAGGTAATAAATCAGTAAAGAGGGTACCATGAATGTACCCACGAAGATCAGTATAAGCAAACTGAGTCGTAAGGAGTTGGAGAACGCATCCATTCCCAACACACTGGGTACCTGAAACAACAGTACTCCAAACAGCCATGTCGGCATCAGGAGCGGATGGCAAACAACCGACAGAAAATGGGCAAACCGGATACTCAAAATAGTAAAGTCGATGGTCGACAATCGATCGTTAAGAGTGGCGCAAAGATACTAATGGCTAATAACTAACCGCACGGCAGACCGTGGCGATCAGCTATTTTAAAGCTCCTTGCGTAGTCGGGCAACAGGAATATTGAGTTGTTCACGGTATTTGGCAACGGTACGTCGGGCAATGTTGTAACCCCGGTCGTTCAGGATTTTCTCAAGTTTATCGTCCGACAGCGGATGAAGCTTAGGCTCTGCATCGATCAACTCTTTCAGAATATTTTTCACTTCGCGGCTACTCACATCCTCACCCGTATCTGTTGCAATTCCTTCCGAGAAAAAGTATTTCAACGGATAAATCCCGAATTCGGTCTGAATAGCTTTACTATTCGCCACCCGCGATACAGTCGATACGTCCATGTCAATCAACGTAGCAATATCCTTCAGAATCATCGGCCTAAGCCGGGATTCGTCGCCCGTTAGAAAAAAGTCGTACTGAAACTGCACAATCGCGTTCATGGTACGGAGTAGGGTTTGCTGGCGTTGCTTGATGGCATCGATAAACCACTTGGCAGCATCCAGTTTCTGCTTCACAAACGATACCGTTTCTTTCAGGCTTTTATTCTGTTTCTTGCTCTTGTCGTACGTATCGAGCATGTCGGCAAACGAACGACTGATACGTAGTTCAGGCGCATTTTTTGAATTGAGCGTCAGTTCCAGCTTACCATTGTTGTTGGTCAGGATAAAGTCAGCAATCAGATACTGAACATTTCCTGACTCGCCCTCAACGGAGCCTGGCTTCGGATTTAGCCTGATAATAACATCGACTACTTTTTTGAGCGACTCATCGCTGATGTTCAGTCGGCGCTGAATTTTGTCGTAATGCTTTCGGGAAAATTCATCGAAAAATTCTTCAATGATACGGATGGCCAGCGATACGCAGGAATCATTCTGATCTTTACGCCGAAGTTGCAGTAACAGGCACTCCTGAAGATCGCGGGCGGCAATACCCGGCGGATCGAACGACTGAATTTTGTGCAGTACGGCTTCTACTTCGTCGGCATCGGTAAAGATATTCTGGGAAAATGCCAGGTCGTTTACAATAGCCTGTATGGATCGGCGAATGTAGCCATCGGCCTCAATGCTGCCAATAAGTTGCAGGCCAATGATACGTTGCTCTTCGGTTAAGTTCAGGTAACCAAACTGCTGCATCAGCGAATCGATCAAACTCGAACTGGTCGCCAGCGGAATGTCGCGGTCTTCCTCACTGTAATTGCCATCGCCCTGCATCTTGTACCCGGCATAGTCCTCATCCCGAATGTAACTGTCGATATCCAGGTCGTCGTCGCGCTCTTTATAGTCGTCCAGCTCATCAAACGGGTCGTCCTGCTTCTGGTCATAGTCCTCATCCATTCCTTCTTCCAGAGCCGGGTTTATTTCCAGCTCTTCTTCAATTCGGGTATCCAGTTCGGCTGTTGGAATCTGCAATAGCTTGATGAACTGAATCTGCTGGGGAGACAGCTTCTGTTGAAGAGACTGGGAAAGACTTAATTTCTGCATGACAATGCTATCAGTTAATCCGTTACGTTGAGTCGGTTAGCAAACGGGCAAAATGCCCTGCGCAAATATCAGACCAAAGTAATCAGATTTTTGTTTTTATACGCATGAATTTTTCAGAAAGTGAGTTCGTATACTACCTTCGTAGTTATGACGAATAAGCTTTACGGAACCTCATTAAGCCTGCTGACCGATCTGTACCAGATAACGATGGCTTATGGCTATTGGAAATCAAATACGGCTGAAAAAAAAGCTGTCTTTAACCTCTATTTTCGAAAAAATCCATTCAATGGGGGCTTTACCATTGCCTGCGGATTAGCGAATGTGATTGGCTACATCGAAAATTTTGGATTCTCCAAAAAAGATCTGCGGTACCTACGTAGCATGACCGGTAATGATGGAAAACCGTTGTTCGAGGAAGGGTTTCTGACGTATCTCGCCGATCTGAAACTTACGTGTGACATAGAAGCCGTTCCGGAAGGAACAGTCGTGTTTCCGAATGAACCGCTCGTTCGGGTGCACGGCCCGATTCTGCAATGTCAACTGCTTGAAACTCCCCTGCTCAATCTGATAAATTTCGAATCGCTGATTGCCACAAAAGCGGCCCGATTGCGGCTGGTCGTCGAAAACGATACGTTGCTGGAGTTTGGCCTGCGCCGGGCACAGGGCGTAGATGGCGGCATGACTGCCAGTCGGGCGGCTTACATTGGCGGCTGCGATGCTACGTCGAATGTGCTGGCGGGTAAGCTGTACGACGTACCGGTTCGGGGGACTCACGCACACAGCTGGGTGATGTCGTTCGACGACGAGCAACAGGCTTTCGATACGTATGCCCGCGTACTGCCTAACAACGTAACGTTGCTGGTCGATACGTATGACTCCTTACAGGGCGTTCGGCACGCGATCAAAACCGGACGTATGCTGGAGCAGCAGGGCCATAAACTGGCCGCCATCCGGCTCGATTCCGGCGACCTGGCTTACCTGAGTATCGAAGCGCGTAAACTTCTGGATGAAGCTGGTTTTCAGAATACCGCTATCGTCGCCAGCAATGATCTGGACGAAACAATTATTGCCAGCCTGAAACAACAGGGATCAAAAATTACTATCTGGGGTGTCGGTACCAAGCTTGTCACGGCTTTTGATCAGCCAGCCCTGGGGGGCGTTTATAAACTGGCCGCTTTACAGCATGAGCCTTCAGGGCCCTGGGAATACAAAATGAAACTATCGGAACAGGCCATCAAGATTTCGACACCCGGCATTCAGCAGGTGCGACGGTTTCGGGATGAAAATGGTTTTCTGGCCGACATGATTTATGATTCGGAAAAGAACAGTTTGAACACTGAAACGACCGACAAGCCAACCGTTATGATTGATCCGTTGGACTTTACCAAACGTCGGCGTTTCGATCCTAAACAACCTTACGAAGATTTATTGGTACCTGTTTTTCGGGCGGGCAAACGCGTCTATGAGTTGCCCAATATTCATGACGTACGGGCGCGGGTGAAGACCCAACTGGCCGATCTGCAGCCAGGTGTAAAGCGCTTTGTGAATCCACACCTTTATCCGGTCGGACTGGAAAAGGCGCTTCATGAGCTGAAAACCGAGCTAATCCTGAAATTACGCGAAGAGGGAGAGCCCTGAGACAATGCGTGATTTATCGATTTCTTAACGTCGAATAGCGAGAGCTTACCAAACTTTTCCGTTGTTTTACCTATCCAATCCGGCAGTCCGGTTCTAACTATCCCAATCATGCAACCTATTGAATTAGTGGTTTTTGACATGGCCGGCACGACCGTAACCGACCAGCACGAGGTTGAACGGTGCTTTGCCGAAGCTGCCGCCGAAACTGGCCTGTCCGTCTCCGACGAACGGATTCTGGCGATGCAGGGTCTCTCCAAACGCTACGTATTCGAAACCCTCTGGAAAGAACAGCTCGGGGAAGCCACCGACGTAACGCCGAAGGTAGACGTATCGTATGATGCATTCCGGCGAATCCTGGAAAATCACTACCGAACCCATGGTGCTACGCCCACCGAAGGATGCCTGGAAACGTTTGCTTTCCTGCATGAACGAGGTATCGCGATTGCGCTGACAACGGGTTTTTACCGCGTAGTAACGGATATTATTCTCCAAAAACTCGGCTGGCTAAATGGCCTGAATGAGCAACGTATCGGAACTGCTAATAGCCTGATTCAACTTTCAATTGCCAGCGATGAGGTGGAGCGCGGACGGCCCTATCCACAGATGATCGAGAAAGCCATGCGTACTTTGGGCGTTAGCAGTCCAAAAGCCGTTATCAATATTGGCGATACGCCTTCCGATCTGCTGTCGGGCCGTGCGGCTGGCGTTGCGCTCAACCTGGGCCTCACCAACGGTACTCACACCCGCGAGCAACTGGAATCCTATCCGCACGATCTACTGTTAGGCTCGCTGAAGGAACTCCCCGCCCTGATAACCGCCAGAACCAAGACGATTAATACACAGACAGCGAAGGGATAAAGGTGCACCTTTACCCCTTCGCTTGCTTCTCCTTCAACGTATGCCTTCTTACGATTTAATAGTGATTGGAGCCGGTACGCTCGGTACATTTCATGCGTATCATGCCGCTAAAGCCGGTCAGCGTGTGTTGCTGCTCGAAAAAGACCGCTATCCCATTGGGGCAACGGTCCGTAACTTCGGCCAGGTTGTTCCTTCCGGCCTGGCTGGACGATGGTTTGATTACGGTCGGCGTAGTCTGGAAATCTATCAGGAAATTCAGCAGCAAACCGACCTGACTGTCCGCCAGAACGGCACTATCTACATTGCTTCGGACGCCGACGAATGGGCATTAGCGAATGAACTGCACGACCGCTACCAACGTATCGGCTATACGAGCGAGTTACTGAGCAAAACCCAGTGTCTGGTTAAATACCCGTCGCTGCAACCCGATTACGTAGCGGGCGGCCTCTATTTTCCGCAGGAAATGAGCGTTGAGCCGGAGCAGATGATTAACCGGCTGCTGGCCTATGTTCAGCAAAAATACAGTGTCGACTATCGGCCGGGATCAGTCGTGATCGATGCTGAATCGAACAGCGCCGGAGTTACCGTAACGTTGAGCAATCGGACTCAGTTTCAGGGTGGCCGTGTTCTTATTTGCAGTGGTCATGAAGTGCGCCTGCTGTTCCCCGACGTACTGGCCGGCGCCAATTTGGTGGTCAGTAAATTACAGATGCTGCTGGCTGAACCTGTGGCGGGTCTGGAACTACCGGGCAATATTCTGACGGGCTTAACGATACGTCGGTACGAAGCGTTTCAGGAGTGCCCCTCCTACGCAAACCTACCGACACCCGATAATCTGGCCGAGCTTAAGAAATGGGGAATTCATATTCTGTTCAAACAAGCCACTGATGGGTCAATTATTGTAGGCGATTCGCATGAATATGCCAAAGCAACCGAGGCCGAAGACTTAGGCTATCACACCCAGGATTACATTAACGAGCTGATGCTGGCCGAGGCTCAACGAATTGTTACGTTCCCATTAACAATTCGAAAAACGTGGGCAGGGTTTTACAGTCAGACAAAGGACGAAATTTTCGAGTACGATGTAACCGACAACATCCACATTATCACAGGAATCGGTGGAAAAGGCATGAGTTCAGGGGCAGGCTTTGCAGAAGCAACTATTGGTCGATTTGCAACAAACTAAATAAAACGTAATTATTTGCCGATTTCATATTAAGGCATAATGAATATTCTGTCTTTTTATTGATAATACCATAAATACTACTTAATATTAACACAATAATCTTATGATACTTTTGCGATTTGATACGTAACCAACTACTTAAATTCACTGCTGTATGAAGCGTTATCTACTGCCTTCAGCGCCACCGATACGGGCTTTTAGCCGACTATCGGTGGCGTTTTTATTTTGCCTGGTGACCAGCTTAAGCGCATGGGCACAAACGATCAGCGGAACCGTTGTCGGTTCCGACGACAAAAAACCCTTACCCGGCGTATCCATCCTGGTGAAAGGAACAAACGTTGGTACCACCACTCGTGCCGACGGTACGTATAGTCTGGATGTAAAAAACGCTCCAACAGCGACCCTGGCGTTCTCATTCATCGGCTACGAAACACAGGAAGTCGCCATTGGCAACCAGTCCACTATCAACATATCGCTGTCGGCAGGAACCGCTACGTTAGGCGAAGTGGTGGTAACGGCGCTGGGTATTCAGCGGGAGAAAAAGGCGCTGGGTTACGCTACGCAGGAAATTCAGGGAAGTGCGCTGACCATTGCCCGCGAAACCAACGTAACCAACCAGTTAGCGGGTAAAGTAGCCGGCGTTACGGTAGTCGGCAGCCCGTCGGGAATTGGCGGTTCGGCGCGGGTTACGATCCGGGGTGAACGCTCAGTGGACCTCAACAAGAACCAGCCCCTTTACGTAATCGACGGTGTGCCCATATCGAACGGATTTACAGGCGGTTCGGGACGTAATAACACGGAAGTTGACTTTGGTAATGGCGCCAGCTTCATCAATCCCGACGATATTGAATCGATGAACGTATTGAAAGGCGCAGCTGCATCGGCATTGTATGGAGCGCGGGCGGCCAACGGCGTAATCGTGATTAAAACAAAGTCGGGTCGTGGTTCTAAAGGGATTGGCGTCGAAATCAATACAAATCAGACGTTCGAAACCCCGCTTGTATTGCCGAAATACCAGAACGTATACGGGCAGGGCAATGCCAACGGTGGTGATTTTGCCTTTGTGAACGGAGCCGGTGGCGGTTTGACCGACGGTACGGACGAAGCCTGGGGGCCTGCGTTTTCGCTAAACAAAAACTACCCGCAGTATAACTCGCCAAGAACGCTAAACGGCCAGCCTATCGACTATCGTGGGGGCGATCTGAACGCGCCAGCGGGTAGCGTGATTACGGCAACGCCCTGGGTTCCAGAGACGGACAATCTTAAAAAATTCCTGCAAACCGGTAACACGCACACAACGAACGTAGCGGTTACGGGCAACAACGAGATGGGTAATTTCCGATTGGCGCATACGTATTTGACCCAGAAAGGTATTGTACCCAACACCGACCTCAAACGCTACACGACTTCGTTCAGCGGAGGGTATCGCTTCACGCCCAAATTTTCGGCCAATTCGTTCGTGAGCTACATCAAAAGCAACAGCGGCAACCGCCCGTCAATCAGCTATGGTACCGAAAGTATTATGTATCTGTTCAACTGCTGGTTGCCGCCTTCCGTGGCACTCGATCCGATGAAAGATTACTGGATGCGTGGTCAGGAAGGAGTCCGTCAGTTTAGCTGGAATTACAACTATCACGATAATCCATACCTGACCGTTTATGAAAACACCAACGGCCAGCTTTATGACCGGATCATCGGGAACGTATCGCTCAAGTACGATCTGACGCCCTGGCTCAGTGTGCAGGGACGTACTGCCATCGACTATACGAACGAAAAACGAGAATACCGTCGGGCGTTCAGCACCCAGCGTTTCCCGTTCGGGCAGTATCGTGAGACGCGCATCGTGACCGAAGAACGTAACACCGATTTTCTGTTTACGGCCAATAAAGAGTTCAACACAACCTGGACAGTATCGGGTACATTCGGCGGAAACCAGCTTCAGCAAAAATCTGATTTTCTGGAAAATAACGCGGGCCAGCTGAATATTCCGGGTATCTATAACCTGACAAACTCGCGGATTCCGCTACAAACATCGCAGGCGATTACGAGCAAACGGGTGAACTCACTTTACGGATCGGCGCAGGTTGGCTTCCGTAACTACCTCTTCCTCGAACTGACGGCACGTAACGACTGGTCGAGCGCGCTGACGCTGCCGATCTACGCCCGTACATTGGGCGTTCAGGACAACTCGTATTTCTATCCATCGGCGGCTTTGAGCGCCGTGTTGAGTGATATGTTCACGCTGCCTCAATCGATTTCGTTCCTGAAAGCGCGGGTCAACTACGCGTCGGTCGGTAACGACACCGATCCGTTTACGTTCACGCAGTCGTATAACCCCAGCGACCCATTTGGCAGCAGCCAGGTGTATGGCGAAACCGACCGACTCGCCAACTTTAGCCTGAAACCCGAAATCAGCAGTTCGTTTGAGGGGGGCGTAGAACTGAAACTGTTCAAACGCCGGGTTGGACTGGACTTTTCGTATTACCTGACCAACACCCGCAACCAGATTCTGAACATTCCGCTCTCAATCACGAGTGGTTACAACAGCCGGGCTATTAACGCGGGTCTGATTCGGAACAGTGGTGTTGAAGTCGCGCTGAATCTGGTGCCTGTCGAAAAAGCCAATAGCCTGCGCTGGGCAATTGATCTGAACTTTTCGGCCAACCGAAGCAAGGTTATTGAGCTATCGGACAACATCCAGAATTTCGTCATGGCCAGCCGTGGCGTAAGCATTGAAGCACGGGTTGGTGAACGCATGGGCGATATGTACGGTATTGCGTTTGCCCGCGTTCAGAATACCGACCCAACGAAGCCGTATTACGATGCGTCGGGTCAATACGTTGGTCAGATGATCTACGCAAACGGGCGACCTGTTGCGACTACCGACCGGGTTAAACTTGGCAACTACAATCCCGATTTTCTGCTGGGTATCAACAACAGCCTGAGTTATAAAAACCTACGCCTGAGCTTCCTGTTCGACATCCGCCAGGGTGGTAAGCTTTATTCCGAAACGCAGACGGTTGGCCGCGAAGGCGGCATCATCGAAGAAACCCTCGAAGGACGCGCGAATGGATACGACCTAAGCTTGCCCGGCAACGGCGTAATCGGTCAGGGCGTAACCGTTACGTCGAATCCCGATGGCTCCAATACGTTTGCGCAAAACGACGTAAAACTCAACTCACGCCAGTGGCATACGGCCTGGACGGCCGGTCGTAACATTGCCGAAGGCGTTATGTTCGATGCGTCGTTCGTCAAACTGCGTGAGGTTCAGCTGGGCTTCTCGATTCCAGATCGTATTTGGGGAAAAGTACCGCTACGTGGCGTTACGTTGTCGCTCGTTGGCCGGAACCTGGCTGTCTGGTCGAAGGTGCCGCACGTCGACCCTGAAACGTTGTCGTATTCCGGCGGAACGGCTTTGCCCGGCATCGAGTATATGGCTATTCCAACAACACGCAGCTTCGGATTTAACCTGGGCTTGAAATTATAAGCTTGTGTAAAGGGATTTTATTCGTCCCCTCTTCAAACGAACTCCTACAATGAAATCGATAAAACTTCTTTTTACGAGCCTGGCCCTGCTGGCGTTTACGTCCTGCGACAATGGGTTTGAGGAAATCAACAACAATCCGAACGTACCAACACAGGTTTCGGCGGATTTGCTACTATCGGGCGTACTGCGGAATACCATCAATGATCAGGTAAACATGGCCTGGGGTATTGGCAACATCGTAGTGCAGCATACCGCCAAAATTCAGTTTGTGAACGAAGATCGCTACCTATGGGGTGAGCAGAACAGTGTGTGGAACAGCGTATATGGCAATATGCGTAACGTGCAGAATATCATTGATTTGGCAACGGCCAGTAATCAAAACAATTATTTAGGAATAGCGCTGGTTCTGAAATCGTGGCTGTTCTCGCTGGCTACCGATGCTTACGGCGACATTCCGTATACAGATGCGATCAAAGCTAAATCGACGGGTGTATACACTCCTAAATACGATACGCAGGAAACGGTATATACTGGTATTCTAACCGATTTGAACAAGGCCAATGAGTTGCTTGGAACCAGTAACGAAGTCGTAGCGGGCGACATTCTGTTTGGCGGTGGAACTGGTAGCCTTGCCAAATGGAAAAAATTAGCCAACTCACTACGTCTCCGCGCCCTGATGCGAATTTCCAACAAACGTAACGTAGGCGCTGACTTACAGGCAATTCTGTCTGACAACGCTAAATTCCCGATCATGGAGTCGAACGCCGATAATGCTACGTTAACGTATCTGGCAGCCGCACCCAACCAGTGGCCACTATACGGCGCTCGTGTCGGTTCGTTCGATGAATTTCGGGCTAGTAAATCGCTCGTCGACCGGCTGTCGGCGCTGAATGACCCCCGTTTACCTGTGTTTGCTCGTCCAGTCGAAAAGCCATCGGTAGCGGGAAAAGTAGAGTACGTTGGTATTCCAAACGGCCTGGGCGATACGCCCGCACTTAACTATAACGGCGGACCGCAAGGCGTGTCGCGCGTAGGGCTGCCGTTTGCCTGTCTGGTTTGCAGCACACCGGCGCCCGTACCGAACGCAGCGCGTGGCATGGTCATGACTTATGCGGAAGTTCAGTTTATTCTGGCCGAGGCTCGCGAGAAAAACCTGATCACGACGGGAAGCGCTGAAACGTATTACCTGAACGGCATTAAAGCCAATATGGATTTTTATAAATCTACTGTTCCGGCCGAATATGGTATCGACGTAACGCCAGCTGCTACGTATTACACGCAGGCAGGTGTGGCGTATACGGGCACTACCCAACAAAAGCTCGAAAAAATCGGCACGCAAAAATGGGTAGCGTTGCTATTCAACGGACTGGAAGCGTGGTTTGACTGGCGCCGAACCGGCATCCCAACCGTTACGCCCGGCCCCGACAACCTGAATAATAATAAAGTACCAGTGCGTTTCATTTATCCACGATCGGAGCAGTCGCTCAACGGACAGAACCGGAACGAAGCCGTTGCCCGTCAGGGAGCCGATGACCTTAACACGCCCGTTTGGTGGGATAAATAGTAAATGGTGTATTTGCATACGCTGTTCCTCGATCAACTTCCCGGAGGGCCAAGTGCCTTTCGGGATGTTATGTTCCAGCTAATTCCTGACTAGTTCATGTTTCGACTCTTTGTTTGCTTAAGCGTTTTCCTGGGTTTTTCCGTCAGGGCACAACCGGCTCAAAACCTGATTCTGGTAACGCTGGATGGCGTTCGCTGGCAGGAAATTTTTAACGGTGCCGATTCAACCCTGCTCTTTGATCCAGTGTTCAGCCGCGATACGGCCAGCGCTCGTAAATCGTTCTGGGCACCTACCGCTACTGAAAGAAGAAAGCGTTTCCTGCCGTTTCTGTGGAACACCATTGGCCAGCAGGGACAACTGTACGGAAACCGGCAGAAAGGCAGCCGCATGAACGTATCAAATCCGCACTGGTTCAGTTATCCGGGCTATAACGAAATTCTGAGTGGGTACGCCGATGATCGGATCAAGTCGAACGACAAGATTGACAATCCGAACGTAACGGTGCTGGAGTATTTGAATCAGCAGCCGGACTATAAAGGTAAAGTGGCTGTTTTTTCATCCTGGGATGTGATTGAAGCGGCCGTGAACGAGAAACGGAGTGGTATTCCGGCCAGCTCGGCCAATGAGCCGACAAAGCCTGTTACGTCGGTCGATTCGCTGCTGACCGATCTTACTACATTATACCCGCGTGAGTTCGGCGATGGGGTTCGGGCGGATTTTCTGACCTATTTCTCGGCCCGGCAGTACGTTAAGCAGAAACAGCCGCGCGTTTTGTTTTTGTCGTTCGACGAAACCGACGACCTGGCTCATGCCGGACGCTACGCGGATCACTTGACGATGGTGCAGTCGATTGATCGATATCTGGCCGATTTGTGGCAGATGATTCAGAAGATGCCGCAATACGCTGGAAAAACCGCCATGCTGATCACTACCGATCATGGACGAGGGCATACGCCAAAAGCGCGCTGGAAAGATCACGGCACCAAAACCGCCGACTCCTATCAGATCTGGCTGGCTGCTATCGGGCCGGGTGTTGCCGCATCGGGTGAGCAAACCAACGGTCCGGTGTTGTTTCAGAATCAGATTGCTGCTACGTTAGCGCGCTTGCTGGGGTTTGCCTTTAAAGCCGATCATCCCGTTGGCCCACCAATCGACGGCGTAGTTGGCAGTAAGCGCTGATACGTATTCGCTTTTTCAAGATATTGACCGGTAATTTGGTACCGAAAATCCATTCATATGAACCGTAGAACCATTCTTAAGTCAGCGGCCCTGCTGCCGTTTGTCAATCCTTCAATTGAGCCTGCTACGTCGGCGCCGATGGCCCGAAAACGTAGTATTCGGTTTGCGTATGTTGGTGATACACACATTACGCCCGAAGCCAAACCAATGGAGAGCGTCGCCAAATGCTTTCATCACGTTCAGAATCAGAAAGATAAACCGGCATTTGTTCTGCATGGGGGCGACGTAATCATGGATGCACTGAAACAGGATCGGGACGCGGTGCAGAAACAGTGGGACGCCTGGCATACGGTTGTGAAAGCCGACAATTCACTGCCCATCGAATACTGCATCGGCAACCACGATGTATGGGGTTATGAACAGGCCAAAACCGATCCGATGTATGGCAAAAAATGGGCCGTTGATCTGATGAAAATCGGGAATCGCTACCGCAGCTTCGACCGGAACGGCTGGCATTTTATCATTCTTGACAGTGTGCAACTAACGCCCTCGAATACGTGGTACACGGGCTCTATCGACCCCGAACAAATGGAGTGGCTCAGGGGCGATCTGGCGAAAACCAATCCAAAGACGCCGGTTCTGATTCTGTCGCACATCCCGATTTTCAGCCCGACCGGATTTTTCAGTGAGCAGAATATCAAAGATGAGAAGTGGACCATTCCGGCGGCTCTGGTATTGTCGAACACGCCCGAATTGCTGAAACTTTTTTATCAGCACCCGAACATAAAAGCTGCTTTGAGTGGACACATGCACCTGCTCGACCGGGTTGATTATAATGGTGTTACGTATTTCTGCAATGGAGCCGTATGCGGAAACTGGTGGAAAGCCGATACGTATCAGCAAACGAAAGCAGGCTACGCCCTCTTCGATCTTTACGACGACGGCAGCGTAGAACGAACCTATTTGCACTACAGCTAATCATGGAATCGATCAAACAGTTGTTTGCCCAAAGTGGTGATGACGCCTATTTTGGTGAGCCAGTAACGCAGATCGAGCATGCGTTACAATCTGCGTTGCTGGCCGAGCAGGCTGGCGCCGACGACGAAACCATTGCAGCCGCTTTTCTGCATGATATTGGCCATTTGCTTCCTCCCGAACTGGCGGGCGTCGAATCCACGATGGGATACATGGATGGCTATGGTACGGTCGATCACGAGAAGCTGGGCGCTGACTATCTGCGCGAAATAGGATTTTCGGAAAAAGTAGCGCAGCTAATTGAGCACCACGTCAATGCCAAGCGGTATCTGGTTTTCAAAAACCCAAAGTATTTTGCCCGATTGTCGGAAGCAAGCCTAAAAACACTGGAGTTTCAGGGTGGCCCGATGACGGCGGAAGAAGCGGCCGCATTCGAAGCCAATCCGTACTTTAAGGGTATTCTGCAAATGCGAACCTGGGACGAACAGGCAAAAATCCCGAACCTGCCGACGCCCGATATGGATTACTACCTGGCAAAATGTCGGCACGTAGTGGCTAACCGATCGATTTAGTGTTTTTTATGATTGATAAGATCAACTGACGCTACGTAGTCAAATCCTGTTTATCTTGTCAATCCTGTCAAAAACGCCCTTCATCTTCCAATGCGATCACCTGCGTTTCTACGTAACCCCACTACGTTTGTCATTTTTGGCGCAACAGCTGCGTTCTGCACTTACGCCTGTATGTATGCCTTCCGTAAAGGCATTACGGCCGTTACGTTCGAAGGGATGGTTTTCGCCGGAATCAGTTACAAGATCTGGCTCATTACGGCGCAGGTTTTCGGCTACGCCATGTCTAAACGTATTGGCGTAAAGGTCGTTTCAGAGATGTCGCCGGGACGCCGGTCTGCTAACTTGTTGCTGTTTATTGGCTTATCGGAACTGGCTTTACTGGGATTTGCACTCGTTCCGGCTCCCTGGAATATCATTTTTCTATTTCTGAATGGCTTACCTCTCGGCATGGTTTACGGCATTATGCTGGGTTTTCTGGAAGGGCGCCGACAAACCGATGCCTTAGTCGCCGGACTGACGGCTTCCTTTATTTTCGCATCGGGTTTTGTGAAAACCGTTGCCCTAACCATCAAAAATTCCTGGGGCGTATCGGAATTCTGGCTGCCTTTCGTGACGGGTGGGCTGTTCGTGATTCCGCTGCTAATTTCAACTTATGCATTAACGCTATTGCCTCCCCCCAACGCTGAAGACCGGGCGCAACGTACCGAACGCAAGCCAATGGATGCCGCTGAACGTCGGGCCTTTATTCATAACTTCGGTCCGGGACTGATTCTGCTTATTATCTCCTACGTATTGCTTTCCGCTTTCCGGGATTTTCGCGACAACTTCGGCCCTGAAATCCTGCGCGATGCCGGTGTAGAGAATCCCGGTATTTTCGCCAAAACAGAAACGATGGTAGCCGTTGGCGTACTGATTCTGATGGCCATGCTCCAGCGGGTGAAAGACAATTTCCGGGCCTTCGCTTTCCTGAACGCAATCATGCTGGCGGGAGCTTTGCTGGTGGGTGTCAGTACGTATGCGTATTCCATCGATCTACTCTCTGCAGGGAATTGGTTTCTGCTCACGGGCCTAGGCCTGTACATGGGTTATGTTCCCTGCAATGGCTTGTATTTTGAGCGATTGGTGGCCGCTTTCCGCTACGTGAGCACCGTGGGTTTCATCGTCACACTGGCCGACTGGTATGGGTATCTGGGTAGCGTAGCAGTGTTACTTTATAAGAATTTCGGTCATGCGAACATCAGCTTCCGCGAGTTCTTCATGTACGGGGGCTATATCCTGGCCGTTGTGTATAGCCTGCTGGTCGTCGCTTCTTTCATTTATTTCCGACGACGGTATCAGTGGGAATCTACTGTTAATTTTCAATAAACTATACTTTACGAAAGCACACAGGGAAAGATTCAAGTTAATATATTTTCATAGTTACATATTAAAAAAATAATACTTTTGATAAGTTTACCTTTTCATCAAAAGCATTGATTTACCCTACTACCTATGAAAAAAATCTACTTGGCTGCCCGAATAGCACTTTGTTTTATTTGCTTAGGCAATAGATTAGCCGTTGCCCAGTGGTCGACTGCTATGATCGACTATAAACCGTCAGGGCCTATGGTCACGAGTACTGGAGGCAAAGCATTTTTTGCTGGTGGGCAGATGATACGCACTGGGGTTTGGGGCGTTGAGGAATCCGTTGTAAGTCAGTTAGTAGCTGTGTATGATGCCGCAACAAACCAATGGACGACTTCTCAACTCTCTCAACCCACTATACTAGGAACGGCGACCAGTGTAGATGGCAAAGCCTTTTTTGCAGGAGGGAATTCTGATAGTCAGCAGTATTTGAATAAGATAGATATTTATAATACAAGTACGAATCAATGGTCGACGGCTACTCTTTCTCAAGGACGGTATCGTTTAGCATCAGCCAGCGTAGGCAGCAAAGCCCTCTTTGCAGGTGGTATAATTGTATCAATGCCTCTTTATACTAACGTAGTGGATATTTATAATGCCACAACAAACCAATGGACGACTAAACAACTATCTGCAAATCGATATTCCCTGGCTGCTACAAGTGTAGGCGGTAAAGCTATTTTTGCAGGTGGTGAGATTTCAAGTGACGCTGTAGATATCTACGACTCAGCAACCGACACATGGGCAACCGCCAGGCTTTCGACAGCACGTAGCGATATGGCTGCTACAAGTGCAGGAAATAAAGCATTCTTTGCTGGAGGGCGTAATTTTTCCAATAATCTTTCCCCGATCATTGATATCTATGATGCAGTAACGGATCAATGGTCGACGGCTACTCTTTCTCAGGGACGTTCTGGCGTAGCCGCTGCTAGCCTGGGTGACTTAGCCTTCTTTGCCGGCGGAACAGATGCAACAGGTAATGCATCGAATGTAATTGATATCTATAACACAGCCACTAACCAATGGTCATCGTCTCAACTTCCCACCGTCAAAGGCAGCCTGGTTGCGGTGAGTGTTAATAACAAGATTTTATTTCTGGAAAATGGATCAGGAAAAGTAGATATCTATACCCTGGATAATGCGCTACCTGTCAACATAGTTTCGTTTACGGGTACTTGGGTAGATAATGTTGGGGCAAAGCTAAACTGGCAAACTTCAGCCGAAACTCAGAATGATCACTACGAAATTCAGCGAAGCAGCGATGCGAAAAGTTTTGAGAGTATCGGCCGGGCTCAGGGACAGGGTACGTCTGATGTACTTACAAAGTACCAATTTATCGATACGGGTATGCCAGACGCAGTTAGTTATTATCGGCTTAAGCAGGTAGACTTTGACGGAACGGTTTATTTCTCGAGTATCATCTCAGTAAATCGATTTGGCCCAAAGACGATCACGGCAACGCTGACTGTGTGGCCCACTCCGACGACAGAACAACTGACAATGCAAGTTTCGGAAGATCAGATTATAAACAAAGTCATTATCAGTGATATGAATAGCCGTCGAATATTGACGCAGAATGGACCTTCCAATAGTACAGATGTTTCTTCTCTACAGCCAGGCATCTATATTGTGGAAGTGATAACCGAAGAAGGGCAGCATTTGCATTCCAGGTTTGTGAAACAATAGCCTTAACATTAAAACCTACTCTAAAACTTATGCCCTTCTTGGGATAAGTTTTTTTCATTCTATCAAACTTACTTGCCTGAAAATGCTCGCACTACATAATAAGTGAGCATTTTCAGGCAAACTAATGACAGAGAATCATTCGAATCATAACGGCACACGATCAAAACTCATAAGTAAATCCACTGCAAAATTTTCTTAGAAAGGCAGGTTATTCTCTCTGCATAAACCTGCCTTTCATGCAAACTAAACGACGCGTATTTCTTAAACAGGCGGCTAGCCTACTGGCCGTAACGGGCGTAACCAACCAGGTCGACGTTCTCGCTAACCAACTGAAATCTGACGCAAAAGCCGACAAACCCTACGTAGTGTTTGTGACAGGCGATCATGAATACAGCGGTGAACTGACGATGCCGCTCTTTGCCGCCGAACTTGAAAAGAACTACGGGATGCGAACGACCGTACTGAAATCGGTACCCGACTACAACGGCGAAAAAGACATTCCTGGCCTGGAGACTCTCAAAGACGCGGATCTGGTCGTTTTCTTTCTGCGCTGGCGGCTGCTTCCTCAGGAACAACTTAATTACATCGACGATTATCTTAAATCGGGCAAACCCGTGATGGGGTTCCGTACGACGACCCACGCCTTCAACTACCCCGACGGTGATCCGCGCCAACGCTGGAATGCGTTCGGTGAGTTTGCCTTTGGTGCTCCTCCCGGCTGGGGTGGGAAAGCCCAGCACACGCACTACGGGCACAAAAGCACAACCGACGTAACGATTATTCCCGCAGCGGCCAAAAACCTGATTCTGACGGGTGTGTCGCCGTCGTTCCACGTAGCATCCTGGCTTTATCGCGTTCTGCCCGACTATCCGGCCAAAGGCTCAACACCTCTGTTGATGGGAAAATCCGTCAATCCCGATAAACAAGCCATCGATAATCCCGTAGCCTGGACCTGGAAAAACCAGTGGGGCGGCAAAGCCTTCATGACAACGATGGGCCACCCGGAAGATTTTCAGGTGGAGTCCGTTCAGCGGTTGGTTATCAATGCGATTCATTGGGAGCTGGACTTGCCAATTCCGAAGCAATGGAAAGGTAAAATTGCTATCGACGTACCGTACGGCCATCCTAAAAAATCCTGATTCTATGAAATCGCTCACGCACAAAAAGAATCGTATCTACGGATTACTCATCGTGGCTGGACTCCTCATCACGGTTAGCGCGTTTGTCTTTAACAAATCAGAATCGCTTCAACTCAGAAAGGGATCGCACATCATTTTGCTGGGCAATAACCTGGGGTCCCGGATGATGAATTACGACAACTTTGAGACCGAAATGCAGGTGCGCTACCCCGACAGTTTGCTGTACATACGTAACATGTGCGACGGGGGCGACACGCCCGGTTTCAGACCACACGCCAGCCGGAATCTGCCCTGGGCCTTTCCGGGTGCCGAAAAATTTCAGACCGAACTAGCCACCAATTCCGCCAGCGAAGGCCATTTCGATGCGCCCGACCAATGGCTTACCCGGCATAAGGCTGACGTAATCATTGCTTTTTTTGGCTACAACGAATCATTTGAGGGGCCCGCCGGATTGGACAACTACAAAGCCGAACTGGACGCCTTCATCAAGTGGACACTGAGTCAGAAATACAACGGTACGTCGGCCCCACAACTGGCTATCGTATCGCCCATTGCGTTCGAGGACTTATCCGACAAATACGACCTGCCTAATGGCGAAAAGGAAAACGAAAATCTGGCACTCTACACGCAGGCCATGAAGGACGTAGTGACCCAGAATAACCAGAACGGCGGATCGATTCTCTTTGTGGATGCCTTCACGCCATCTAAAAAATGGTATAGATCCAGCAAACAACCGCTGACCATCGATGGCTCGCAACTCAATGAAGAGGGCTATAAAAAGCTGGGCGTTTTACTGACCAACGAGATTTTTGGTAAGGCTAAAGCGAGGGCCAAAGCGAATCGGGACTTGATCCGTGCTGCCGTGATGGAGAAGAACTGGATGTGGCATAACGATATTAAAATTCCTAATGGCGTTCATGCCTACGGGCGTCGGTACAATCCGTTTGGACCAGATAATTACCCGGCTGAAATACAGAAAATTCGGGAAATGACGGCCATTCGGGATACGGCGATCTGGATGGCGGCCAAAGGCCAGAAAATGGACGTAGCGGCTGCCGATAAGCATACGACTCCGTTACCCGCTGTAAAAACCAACTTCAATCCTGATAAAAACGGTAGCCTGACCTATCTTTCTGGGCAGGAAGCGCTGAGCAAGCTGAAAGTACCGTCGGGGTATAAAATTGAGTTGTTTGCTTCCGAACAGGAATTTCCCGATCTGGCGAAACCGATGCAGATGTCGTTCGACAACAAAGGAAGATTGTGGGTGGCCTGTATGCCCAGTTACCCGCATTACAAGCCAGGTGATATAAAACCCAACGACAAGATCATCATTCTGGAGGATAGCAACAACGACGGCAAGGCGGATAAACAAACCGTTTTTGCCGATGGCCTGCACCTGCCACTCGGCTTCGAAATTGCGAAAGAAGGTGTCTACGTATCGCAGGGTACGAACCTGAAGTTGTTTACCGATACGGACGGGGACGACCGGGCCGACAAAGTAGAAATTCTGTTGAGCGGTTTCGACGATCACGATACGCACCACAATAGCCACGCTTTCACAGTTGATCCGTCGGGCGCTATTTACTCGGGCGAAGGCGTTTTTCTGCATACCAACGTAGAGACATCGTACGGGCCTGTACGCGCCACCAATGGCGGTTTCTATCGCTATACACCCCAACGCCACAAGCTGGAACGTACCGCGCAGCTTTCCATCCCGAACCCGTGGGGGATCGCCTTCGACGACTGGGGACAGCCGTTTTTCGCAGAAACCTCCAGCCCTGACGTTCGCTGGATGATGCCGGGAACCGTATTACCACGCTACGGCGAAGCTACCCACAAATCAGTTCAGTTGATTGAAAAAGATCATATGGTACGTCCTACGTCGGGTCTGGAGTTTGTGTCGAGCCGCCATTTTCCCGAAGAGATTCAAGGCGACTTTCTGATCAACAACACCATCGGTTTTCTGGGCACGAAAGAACATACGCTGGTTGATGATGGAACGGGTTACAAAAGCCTCCACCGGGCCGATCTGATTGTGAGCGAAGACCGAAATTTCCGGCCGGTTGATATGGAATTTGCGCCCGACGGTTCGCTCTACGTAATCGACTGGCACAATATCCTGATTGGACACATGCAGCACAACGCCCGCGATCCACTACGTGACCATTCACATGGGCGTGTATACCGCGTTACGTATCCGTCGAGACCATTGGTTACGCCCGCTAAAATTGATGGCGCCAGTATTGAAGAACTCCTGGACAACCTGAAGCTGCCCGAATACCGAACCCGCTACCGGACCCGTCGCGAACTTCGGGGGCGGGATGTGAAGCAGGTATTGGCTAAACTCAATACGTGGGTCGCTAACCTGGACAAAAACGATCCGCGCTACGAACACCATCTGCTGGAAGGGTTATGGGTTAGCTGGGGAATGAACAAAGTGGATCAGAACCTGCTGCGTCAGTTGCTCAAAGCTAAGGATTACCACGCGCGTGCCGCAGCCGTTGAAGTGGTTCGGTACACAGGCCATCAGGTGGCCGACCAGGCTGAGTTGCTGATGCAGGCCGCTCAGGATGAGAACAGTCGGGTTCGGCTAGTCGCGATTGTGGCAGCCTCCTGGATTGGCAAAGAGAAAGGCTTGCCCATTCTGGCCGAAGCCGCAAAAAAACCACTGGACGACTGGACGATTTATGCCTACGAAACCGCCGTAGCTCACCTGAACGGTGTGCCGGTCAAGAAAAAGGAAGAAAAAGCAGTCGCAGCAAAAGCGGGTTTAAAAGAGAGTGAGCTTGCCCTTTATAACGCGGGCAAGGAAATCTATGCTCGCGAAGGCTATTGCGCTACGTGCCATCAGCCGGATGGAAAAGGGCTTACGGCCTCCGGTTTTCCGCCCCTCTCGGCGAACAACTGGGTATTGGGCAACGAAGACAGGCTGATTAAGCTGGCGCTAAAAGGATTGCTTGGCCCAATTGAAGTAAACGGCACAAAGTACCCCGGCCAGGTGCCCATGACTCCATTTGCCGGGTTGCTGAAAGACGAAGAAATAGCCGCCGTGCTGACATACGTACGAAATTCGTTTGGCAATCAGGCGCCCGCTATTCTTCCTGAAAAAGTGGCGAAAGTACGAGCAGCTACCGAAAGCAAAACGGATTTTTATTCGCCGGAGCAATTGCTGAAAGAACACCCGATGGAAAAGTAAGTTGTTCTCATTCAGGCAATGTCAAGTGAGAACGAAGAAAACGTTAGTGAAATAATTTATAACTCATGCCTAATTTAGTAGAATCGCCTGTTGGCTTTAATTTGTTAGCGTGGTCGGCACCGATTTCCGAGAAGATGTACCCGATGACGGAACGACTCAAAAAAATCGGCTACGACGGCATCGAATGTTTTATTGATTATCAGGACGTAGCGGCTTATCAAACGTTTGGCTCGCATTTGCAGGAGCTGGACCTGAGAAGTACGTGTGTCATGGTGATGAGTCCCGACGAGAACCCGGCCAGCGAATCAGCGACTGTCCGTGAACAGGCTTTAACCCGATTGAAAGGAGCCATCGACCGGGCACACGCGATGGGCGCTACTGTAGTGTGCGGACCGTTTCACTCGGCCTTTGCTACGTTCTCCCGGCAGGAGCCCCAGCCCGACGAATACAAACGTAGCGCAGAAGTGCTTCATGCCGCTGGCGAATACGCGAAACAGGCGAACATCGTTCTGACGCCCGAAGCACTGAACCGATTCGAGTGTTATCTGTGCAACACCATGGCGCAGTTGAAGCACCTGATTGAGCTAACCGATCATCCTAACGTGCAGGCCATGTTCGATACGCACCACGCCAATGTGGAGGAAAAACGGTATCCGGATGCGATACGTACCATTGCCCCTGTACTGGCGCATGTGCACATCAGCGAGAACGATCGCGGTACGCCCGGCGATGGCCATATTCCGTGGGATGATACGTTCCGGGCACTGGCGGAGATTAACTATACCGGCTGGATGACCATCGAAGCCTTCTCCCGTAACGACATTGATTTTGCAAATAGCATTTATGTCTGGCGCGAATACAATGATCCGTGGGATATTGCCGAGAACGGCTACAAGTTTATCAAGTCCATGCAGGCGAAGTATTCAAATTTATAAGCTAAGTTCAAAACCCCTAAATCCCCTGAAGGGGACTTTGTCTGCGAGTGAGCAAAGTCCCCTTCAGGGGATTTAGGGGTTTTGAACTTAGCTTTCATCAATCCGCATCAATCAACGGCAGCGTTACCACAAACTGTTCATTATCTTCACTGAGCGTCGGTACAGGTTGATTCAGAATCTGGTATTTCGACCAGATATTGGCCAGCCCGACGCCGTTGGAGGCAACCCGCATAATTTTCCGCTGGACATTGTTACGTACCTGAAGCTGGCCACGATCATTGGTTGTAATGGAAATGGTTAGCGGACGGCTGGCAAGGATTACGTTATGCTTTACTGCATTTTCAACCAGTAACTGTAATGTCAGCGGAGGCAGTTGGCAGTTCAGGAAGGACGGTGCTACCTGCCAGACGACCCGCAGAGCCTCGCCATGTCGGGTTTGCAGCAAATGGCAATACGAGCGAATAAACGCCAGTTCATCACTTAACGGCGTCAGCGACTGAGCGTTGGCCCGAAGCAGGTAGCGATAAACCGAACTTAGCTCATCCAGAAACACGCCAGCCTGCTGTGCGTCATCGTCAATCAGCGCACTCAGGGAGTTCAGGCTATTAAACAGAAAATGCGGATTTACCTGCGCCTGTAACGCCCGAATGTGCACTTCCGTCTTCTCCTGCTCCAGCCGCTGCATCACCAGTTCGGCTTCCAGTTGATCCCGGTGGTGTTTTTCGCGCTCGTTGGCTAATTCCTGCTCCATCACGGCACTTCGTACGGCGGCCTGCCGCTGCCGATAGCTTAGTCCCAGCGAGAAACACACCAGTTCGGCAATGATGCCAATTTGCATGTACGTCAGCGATACACTCCAGAACGGTCCCAGCCAATCTTCGGTGCACAAGTACGTTAGCGACAAAAACATGGTTGTCAGGCCGCCCGTCAGCAGAAAAGCCGTACCGATGGCGTAAGCACGTGAAACCGTATCGCCCAGTTTTAGCATCTGACGAATGCCGTGCACACCCAGAACGGCCATGGCCAGCCGCATCGCAATAAAGGTACTTTCGTAAACCGTTGGGTGCCAAAGCCATGGTACGTAGCAAAGCGCAAACTGACCCGTTACGTAGATCACAATGCCCACTTTAACGTATTGCAATTGCCGGTAGAAGCTAGGCGAACGCTGACGCAGGCCCAGAATGACATCGGCAAAATCGAAATAGACGTAGTAAGCGCCCATCGGCGCAACGGCCCGGACGAAATAATTGGTTTCGGCCGAAAACCACTCTCGGAATTCGTAGATGCGCAGGCCGAAATAGAAAAGCCAGGCCAGCATGTAGAGTGTGTACAGCCCATAGCTACGATCGCGATACGTGACCCACTGCACTACGTTCAGCAGCATGATCGACAGCACCATCCCGATAAAGACCGCTCCCCAAATCTGAAAGGTCATGAGTTATCTATTGGCTAGTTTCGTACGTGTATTCCTGAAGTTACTTACCGTCTGAAATGAATTAACCTGAACGTAGCAATGCCCTGGTGACGCTACGTTCCCAGAGCATTGTCTGTAAGCATGACTAGCGGAGTTGCTTATTTTTACTGTAATAAGTTCGTTTGAGCAATGGCGTCAAAAGTATTTAAATTAGCCCGATCGGTGTTTGCCGAAGCGCCGAAGGCCACAAATACGCCGTAGCCACCGCTGCCGCTGATCCGTGTATTCTTGATCGACATGAGAGCCTTCGTGCCATAGATAGCGATGTTGGTTTTCTTACCGGATACAATCGCTGAGCTACCACCGTTGCTGACCTCTGCGTTTTCCAGTTCGTTTTTGGCATCCTGCGAGTAGCAGATCAGCCCTTTCCAGTACGCAGCCGTGCGCTCAGCACCCGTAAAGACAATCTTTTCCGTAGCCGTTCCTTTGGCCGATACATAACCACCATTGTTGATGCGGATAACGGCATCCCGGTTCATTTCCAGCGTAACGCCGGGCGTAAGTTTCCAGCCGGTATTGACCGTAAATTCACCATTGATACGATAAGGCGTTTTATCCGTAAAATCCGTCCACGTTACTTCGTCGCTGCCTTTGAGACTCGATGGGGTGATTTCCACTACGTTACGTCCGTTGCCACCGGTGAAGGTCGAAGCCGCGTCCAGTTTTGCTACGTTCGGCGCATCCAGCAGAATTCCAGCTTCCGTATTGCTGGAGAAGGCGTTCTGCGCAAATTCGCGCAGGATGGCCCCGTCGTAGACGTAGATGCCGTAGCCCTCATTCTGCGAGAACAGGGTATTTTTCAAAGCAATCTGCGCTTTGTTACCACCCGACATAAACAGGGCCGACTTGGTTGTGCTGTAGATGGTACGGCTACCCGCGTGCATCACCTCAACGTATTCCATTACGTTGGCATTGCTGCCCGAATACAGCGAAATACCGACCCAATAGCCTTTCGTTTTCTGTACGCCCACCAATTTAATTTTCTGATCGGCCGTACCTTTGGCGATGAGCAGCCCTCCCCCATCGTTTACGTTCATCCGCACGTCGCGCTCGAAAGCAACTACAACCCCCGGATTGATCGTTAACTCGTGGTTTACGTCGATGCTTTTCGTTACGATATAATCAGGCAAATTGGGGTTCGCGATACGGTCAACAAGCGTTGTTTTAACCGTAATATTGGCATTGATCGCCAGCGGTTCAGCCGCCGACGCCGTTACGATAACTTTATCCGTAGCCTTACCATTCGCGCTGGTTACCGAAAGTTCAAACTCATATTCGCCTACTTCATCGGGCTTAAAGGTTGGCTTAAACGAGGTCGGTTCGGTTAGCGTTACGTTGCTTTTAGCCGGTTTCCGCAAAATGGTCCACTGATACGAGAGGGGTTTGCTCTGATCATCTTTCGAGGCAGAACCATCGAGGGTAACGGTTTGTCCGACCTGTACGGATTGATCGGAACCGGCGCTGGCCGATACAGAACCAACGGGCGTTACGTCGTTTTCTTTCTTACAACTCGTCAGCAGAAACAAGCTGGCGATCAGGAAGATAATCGATTGTTTTAGGAGGATTGGGTTGCTAACTGTGAGCGAAAAAAGGTTGGTGGAGAGGAATGGTGTTGATTTCATAAAAAAGGGATGTGGTTTGGTATTTGTTGTTTAATGATCCAAAAGTATTCGTGCGTTTGGCGCTCCGAAACGACGAAGCTGCTGAACCGGATAAATCCGTGTATGAACTGTGTGCAGATAAGATTGGACAGAAAACATAATTCGACTGGTTACACTTTTAACCATGAAGTCACTACCATATCTGGAAGCGCATCCAGCTGGGTTTCTGAAAATGCGCTAAAAACCAACGTAGCATGAGAAAAGTGTTGATTTTGAGCGGCATCAGCGGAAGCGGAAAATCAACATTTGCCCGGCAATTCTGCACCGAACATCCAAACTGGTTGCGCGTCAACCGCGATGACCTTCGGCGAAGTTTGCTATCTGTATCGCTTTCTGACTATTATACCTGGCCGGAACGGGATAGAAATCGAGTCGAAACTGTCGTTAATGAGCTGCAGGAAACCGCCATTCTGGAAAGCCTGAGTCGCGGCTGGCACGTAGTGATTGACAATACCAACCTGAAACTGAGCTACATCAACCAGTTCCGCCGACTGCTGACTGGCCACTTCGATAGAGTCGAAATTCAGTACGTGTTGATCGACACGCCTATTGATGAATGCATCCGACGCGACCAGGAGCGATCTGATTCGGTGGGCGAAGCTGTGATTCGTAGACAGGCTGAACAACTGAATACCATGAGAAAAACCGTCAAATTCCACAAAGAAACCCTGACCCGTAACCCAGCCTTTCAACGCGGGCAGGACGAAACATTACCCCGCTGCATTCTGGTGGACATCGACGGAACCGTTGCCAGCATGGCCGACCGGGTATCCGGCGGTCGTTCCCCCTTCGACTGGCACCGCGTGAGCGAAGACAGTCCCAAGTGGCCCATTATCAACCTGGTGAAAGCCATGCGTGCGTCGGGTTATCAAATCGTGTTTTTGTCGGGCCGCGATGCCGTTTCCCGGCCACACACCATCACCTGGTTAAACGAGCATTTCGGCTGGCAGGAGTCCGACTATGCATTGTTTATGCGGCCTGAAAAAGATAACCGAAAGGACTCGATCGTTAAGCACGAACTGTTTGAGAACCATATTCTGGGCCGTTACTACGTCGAATTCGTCGTAGACGACCGTCAGCAGGTTGTGGACATGTGGCGCCGGACGGTCGGGCTCACCTGTTTGCAAGTCGATTACGGTAATTTTTAGGAACCCGAACAGAATATACTACGTAGCAGACATTCTACACAAAACTGCATTATTTCAATTTTCAATAGCAAACAAATGCAGAATCAAAATATTAGATTGAATTTACATAGAAAATAGATATTAAATTTGGCAAAAACACAATAAGTAGCTAATTTTAAAAGCCGTTCTGACAATGATTAAATAGAGAGTGAACGCCTGCTTTTGTTACTCTTTGATTGCTCAGAATGGCTGAATTAATAAACACATACGTATCAATTCCTGACTTATCACAAAAACCTAACAACTTCTTGCTCAATGTTTTATAAACAATCAATTGTTCGCCAGAGCCGTCGGCTTTTGCTACTTTTCGGGTTTGCGCTTTCGCTCGCTGGTTACGCACAGGATGCGCAAACCTACCAAACCCCTCCCAAGGTATTAGCCGATCTGGTGACCATGCCGCCTACGCCCGTTGTTATGCTGTCGGGCAAGGGCGACATGATGCTCATGCTTCAACATGATGCAGCACCCAGCATTGACGAATGGTCACAACCTGAATTACGGATAGCCGGACTCCGGCTGAATCCGGCCACCAATGGCCCTAGCCGGGTTGATTACGTAACGGGACTCAAGCTTAAGAAGCTGAACAGTAAGGATGAAAAAACCATTGCGGGCCTGCCCACACCTACCCGAATCAGCTACGTTCAGTGGTCGCCCGACGAAACGAAAATTGCGTTTGCCAATTCAACCGATAGCCGTATTGATCTGTACGTTGCCGACGTAGCGACGGCAACCGCTCAGAAAGTTGGTACGCTTGCCCTGAATGCTACGTTAGGTACGCCATACCACTGGCTGTCTGACAGCAAATCCCTGATTGTGAAGGCGGTTCCAGCCGGGCGAGGTTCCGCTCCCGAAATCAGCCGGGTTCCGTCGGGCCCAGCCACACAGGAAAACGTTGGCGGGAAACGTGGTCAGGCGCCTACGTTTCAGGACCTGCTGAAGAATCCGTCCGACGAAAAGCAGTTTACATACTACACGACGGCGCAGGTTGTTCGATTAGGCTTAGATGGAACCGCCACCAACATTGGTCAGCCCGGCATTATCCTGACGGCCGATCCATCGCCCAACGGTCAGTACGTTATGATCGAGACGGTGCATACGCCCTTTTCGTACCTGGTACCCGTTCGTCGTTTCCCGACCAAAACAGACATCTATGCTGTTGGTGGTTCGTTAGTAAAATCGCTGAATGACAGCCCGTTGCAGGAGAGCGTACCCTACAGCCGTGATGGTGTGCCTACGGGGCCCCGCGACTTTAGCTGGCGCACGGATGTTCCGGCTTCGGTGTATTATACCGTAGCGCAGGACAATGGTGATCCGAAAGTAAAAGCGGATATTCGGGATAAGGTTTTTCTGGTTGAAGCACCGTTCTCAGCGCAACCGAAAGAAATTTATGCGTCGCAGTTTCGCTTTGAGAATTTCGACTGGGGGAATGAATCAACCGCTCTGGCTACCGAACGCTGGTGGCAAAGTCGGAAGACGATCACCAAACTTGTTAACCCGACGAACTGGCAAAGCTCCGTTCTTTTTGACCGCTCATATGAAGATCGTTATTCGAATCCCGGTCAACCCGATACAAAGCACAACCAATATGGTCGCGACGTACTGAACATCCTGCCCAGTGGCGATATTCTGATGCTGAACGCGCAGGGCGCTTCACCTGAGGGCGACCGGCCATTTGTGAGCCAGCTTAATCTAAAAACCAAGAAAAGCACGGAACTCTGGCGGTCGGCAGCTCCGAATTTTGAAAAGCCGATTGCGGTTCTAGACCCTGTCAAACAGGTGATTCTGACCACGCGCGAAGCTCCGGATGAAAATCCAAACTACTACGTTCGGAATCTGAAGGCTCGCATTGCTCCTGTTCAAGTAACGTTTTTTCCACACCCGTACCCACAACTGAAGGGCATCCAGAAACAGCAGCTTCGTTACAAACGCTCTGACGGTGTCGACCTGACCGCTACGTTGTATTTGCCCGTTGGCTATAAGAAAGAGCAAGGACCATTGCCAACATTTCTGTGGGCATACCCGGCTGAGTTCAAAAGCAAAGATGCAGCCGGTCAGGTATCGGGCTCACCCTATCAGTTCAACCGGATTAGCTTCTGGGGCGCAGCGGCCTTCGTTACGATGGGTTACGCTATTCTGGACAATGCCAGCATTCCGATTGTGGGCGAAGGGGATAAAGAACCTAACGATACGTATGTTGAGCAATTAGTGGCCAGTGCAAAAGCGGCTATCGATGAAGGTGTTCGACTCGGCGTAGTCGATTCAAGTCGGGTAGGCGTAGGCGGTCACTCGTACGGTGCCTTTATGACTGCTAACTTATTGACACATAGCAAATTATTTAAGGCTGGAATTGCCCGAAGTGGCGCGTATAACCGTACGCTGACCCCGTTTGGCTTTCAGAATGAACAACGCAATTACTGGCAGGCATCGGAGGTTTACAACAAAATGTCGCCCTTTATGAATGCCGACAAGATGAAGACGCCATTATTGCTGGTTCATGGCGAAGCCGATAACAATACCGGTACGTTCCCGATTCAGTCGGAGCGGTACTACAATGCGCTTAAAGGTTTTGGTGCGACAACGCGGCTCGTGTTTTTACCGTACGAGAGCCACCATTATGACGCCAAAGAGTCGCTGCTGCATATGCTGTGGGAAATGAATGGCTGGCTGGATAAATACGTCAAAAACCCAACGGCTTCCGCGCAGGCCAACAAAGCCGGAAAAATGGGCGGAGGTAATAACGAGAAGTAGTTAGTCGATAAAAGAGTGATTAAAAGCCTGATCAACGTAGTACTGATCAGGCTTTTGCTTTTGAGATATGGCCGAACGCCCGTCGACGGCTGATTTCATTCGTAAAAACACAGTCTTAATTGGAAAACTTAGCTGTTTGCTCACCGAGTTATGCTGGGTCAAATCTATTTCTCTCCCAATTTTGTTATCCTTGCAGAAGTATAGTTCATGCAGTATTGAGTGATAAGTGAGCACCGAGCCGCTCGTTCACTCTTTTGCTCTTTCGCCATTAAAAAATGAAATTACTTAAAATTGCCGCCGGTGTTCTGAATCAAACCCCGCTTGCGTGGGAACACAACAAACAAAATATTATTAATGCCATTGAAGAGGCCCAGCGGCAGGGTGTCAGTCTGCTATGTCTGCCTGAACTGTGTATTTCGGGGTATGGTTGCGAAGATGCGTTTTTCGCTCAAAATACCATCGATCAGTCCATTGCCTCCTTATTAGACATTGTGCCTTGCACCAATGATATTGCGGTGGCGGTGGGTCTGCCACTACGTCATAACAACCGGACTTTCGACGTAGTCTGTCTGATTGCCAACAAGCGGATTCTGGGGTTTGCCGTGAAGCAGTACTTAGCCAACAACGGCGTTCATTACGAAACGCGCTGGTTTCAACCCTGGCAGCCGTTTCTGCGCGACGACATCAAAATTGGCGATTTCAGTTACCCATTCGGCGACATCGTGTTTGAATTATCGGGCGTCCGGATTGGATTCGAGATTTGCGAAGATGCCTGGATTGCCAATCGGCCCGGACGCAACCTCTACGAACGGGGCATCGACATAATTCTGAATCCATCAGCCAGCCACTTTGCGTTCCTGAAATCGCAAACCCGCGAACGCTTCGTGGTCGATGGATCACGGGCCTTTAGCGTAAGTTACATTTATACAAATATGCTGGGCAACGAAGCGGGCCGGATCATTTTCGACGGCGATGCGATGGTTGCGTCAAATGGCGAACTTCTGGTATCAGGAGCGCGGCTCAGCTACGAGGATTTTGTGATCGTACCGGCCGTTGTCGACGTCGAAGCGACTCGCCTGGCTCAGGTTCAGAATCGGGGAAATCTGGCGCTGTCTTACCCCAATCTGCGCGTAACGGAACGATTCGACTGGCCCGAAATAGAGCCTGTGATCCAGAAAGCAGAACTCGAAGCCTGGGAACGAGGTGGTTATCTGAAAGAAGAAGAATTTGCCAGAGCTGTAGCGTTGGGATTGTTCGATTACCTCCGCAAAAGCCGTTCGCAGGGATACGTACTCTCGCTGAGCGGTGGAGCGGACTCATCCGCCATTGCTGCGCTGGTGTTTTTGATGATTCGGATGGCGGTGGAGAATATTGGCATTGATGGCGTCAAGAAAAAACTCAGTTACATCAAGGCACTTACAGACTGCAAAACACCCGAGGAAATCGTCGGCAAACTGCTGACGGTGATGTATCAGGGAACCGAAAATTCATCGGACGATACGTTCAATTCAGCGAAAACCTTAGCCGATGATATTGGTGCTACGTTCCTGAACATCAATATCAATGGCTTAGTCGAGACGTATCGCGGACTGATTGAGGAGCAGTTGGGCCGCAAACTCTCTTGGGATACTGACGACGTAGCACTCCAAAACATTCAGGCGCGGGTGCGGGCGCCGAGTATCTGGATGCTGGCCAACCTGAACAATGCGCTGTTGCTCAGTACGTCGAACCGCTCGGAAGCCGCCGTTGGCTATGCCACCATGGACGGCGATACAGCCGGTAGTATTTCGCCAATTACAGGCATCGACAAGCATTTTCTGCGGGGCTGGCTGCGCTGGCTCCAAACCGTTGGTCTGAACGTGAAAAACGAATGGACACCCGCCGACCGGACAGGTTCTGTATCGGACCCGGCAACCTCCAATCATCTGATTAAAGTACAGGGGCTGAGCGCCGTCAATGGCCTGCAACCGACCGCTGAACTTCGCCCATTAGACAAAAAACAAACCGACGAAGACGACCTGATGCCCTACGACGTACTGAACTCCATCGAAGAAAGCGCCATCCGCGATAAGCAGCCGCCGGTAGAAGTGCTGAAACTCGTGGAGGTCCGTTACGCTGGCGTGCATGATCGCGAAAAATTACTGCTATGGGTTGAGCGATTCTTCAAACTCTGGAGCCGCAACCAATGGAAGCGGGAACGTTACGCTCCTTCGTTCCACCTCGACGATCATAACCTCGATCCACGTTCGTGGTGCCGCTTCCCCATTCTGTCGGGTGGCTTCGAGAAAGAACTCGCCGACATGCGCGACTGGGCCGCCGAGCAGAAGCCCAATAGCCGAAAAGGCAATCCAGCCCGGGGCAAGATTGGGTTTTAGGCTGACCCGTAGTTAACTTTGTGAAAAGCCGCTGACTATGATTACGCCGGAAGAATTTCCTTATATCAAATCTTTGTACGTGAATAACTGTTACACGTACAAAGATTTCAATATTGAATTGCACGACTATAAACCGTTTAGCCATCTGATCTTGACTGGTAAGAACGGATCGGGAAAGAGTACAATTCTGAAGGCAATAAATCGCCAACTTCTTCCAAAAGCGACGAATCAAGAGTTCCCTACAGGGACAGTGACAATGCTTATGTCAGAAGAGGATGTTAGCAAGACTTATAAAGAAGCGACTATAAAACCTGGATTGCCTATATCATTAGTCAATGTATCGCTTTCTATTAAGCATAAAAAAAGTGACAATGGTATATTTATGCCACCAGATGAAGTTTTTAAATTATATACCAAAGTATACTCATACTTCGAAGCAAAACGCGGTTATAAAAATAAGCGAGTCGAAGGTCCCACTAAAGAATCAGATTTTATTGATAAACTAAATTCGGCAGATTCAACAGATTATTTTACGTCGACATTTAAGCAGTACTTAGTCAACAAGAAAATAGAACAAGCCTTTGATCAAATTGATAACAAAACGGAGCAGTTAATACTAAATCAAGCTTTTTTTGAAACGCTACGTCTAAGATTTAGTGAAGTACTTAGTCAGCAGGTGACGGGGATAGATTTCGATCATAAGAATTATGAGTTCTATTTTAATCTGGCAAACGGCAGGCGGCTTACTTTCGATACGTTATCAGATGGTTTTTCTGCTTTTCTCAGTATTCTAATGGATTTGTTTATACGGGTAGATCTTATTCGTAAGCAAGTCAACAATTATATTTATGACCCCTGTGGTGTTGTTTTAATTGATGAGCCAGAAACCCACTTACATCTTCAATTACAAGAACAAGTTTTGCCTTTGTTGACGAACCTATTCCCAAACGTACAATTCATAGTTGCTACGCATTCTCCGGCAGTTATCGCTAGTATAAAAAACACAACCATTTTTGACTTGACCACCAAAGAGACACGCATCAGTGAGGAAACAGTGGGGCGTAGTTACTCGGATTTGATGCGAGCACATTTTGGTTTAAATAATGAATACTCGGGTATTGCGGATGAACTATTCCGAAAAGTTGATCAAATCATCAAAGAATATAAAAATCGACCAGAACAGTTGAGAGCCAAGCTACAACAATTCTTTGCAGAGAATGAAGCTTACCTCTCCCCTAGCTTCCGAGTTGAGCTGGAGTCAATGATTTTAGAAAATGCTTAAGTAGTTTACTTCATGATCAACATAGTACGAAGTCCACAGGCTCCGCAATCACTGAATAATGAAGGTATAAAAAGCTACTTAGATGAACTTGAAGCTTACAAAGACGATCAACTATTACCTTCAGAACAGCAAACGCTGGTTAAGCCTAAATGTCACGAAGCTTATCGTAACGCAGATCTATTCGAAGCATTTGATAATTGCTTTCTAAAGAAATGCTATCTTACTGAGCAGGCTTATTTTACGTCCTGGTCAATGGATGTAGAGCATTTTATCCCGCAGAATGAGCGCCCTGATTTAAAATACGAGTGGACTAACTTATATCCGGCTTCACATGAAGCCAATATGATGAAGCCACGGAGTACACCTGCTGGTGGCTATCTAGACCCTTGTAATCCTGACGATAATGTTGAGCAAGACTTGCTGTATTTTCTTGACTTTGAAAATGATGCTGTTCATTTTGAGGCAACAGATGGAGCAAATATAAAAGCTGTTAACACAGCTAATCTTTTGCAAAAGCTCCATAACGGATACACATCAGAAACTCGTCGTAAGACAGCCGAGTTGCGGAACGCAATTCACAAAAGATATGTGAAAATTTTAGAGCTGGTTATTAAGTGGCAGAAAGCTCGTGAAGCTGGTGATGTACAAACCAAGTTTGAGACAGAGCGTGTACTCAAGGCTCATCTTTCACGTAGAGCAGCGTTTACTATGATAATGCGTTCACTTGAAGCAGTCAAAGATTTACCTACTGAATTCTTTGATTGAATGCATGAAACAACTCCTACCCGGTCTTCTTTTTGCGGCTCTTTGGGCGTCGGCGTCGGTTGCGACCAAGTTTGGTGTGCAGTCGGTGCATCCGCTTATTCTGGCCAACGTGCGCTTTTTCATCGCCGGGGGCGGCATGCTTTTGTTTGCATATGGTGTTCAGCGGCTGAAAAATGCCTGGCCTACAGCTATCGAATTTCGTCAGCTTGCTATTTTTTCGTTGCTGAACACCACTATTTATTTAGGAGCATTTGTCCTGGCACTGAAGCAGGTGTCGGCGGGTATTGGTAGTTTATCGACAGCTACGAACCCGCTGTTTATTACGTTGCTATCTGCGCTGTGGCTGCGCCGGGTGCCACGCTGGAATGAACTGGGCGGTCTGCTGCTGGGACTGATCGGGGTGGGCATTGCTACGTATCCACTATTGCAAAACAGCTATGCCACCGTCGAAGGGTTACTGATTTTGCTGGTTGGAATGATTTCCATTTCAGCGGCAACGGTCTATTACGCCAGCATCGAGTGGCGGCTACCCAATCTGGTTATTAACGGATGGCAGGTTTTTCTGGGGGCTTTTCAACTGCTGCCCTTTACGTTGCTGTTCGCTGATTTCGATACGTCGCAGTACGATCTGCGCTTCTGGGCATCCGTATTCTGGCTTATCGTACCGGTTTCAGTGGCCGCTTTGCAACTCTGGTTTTATCTCGTCCGGCAAGATGCCATTCGAGCGTCACTGTGGCTTTTCCTCTGCCCGATTTTCGGCTTTGCCTACTCTTATCTGCTTATGGGAGAGCCGATCACTACGTATACGGTGGTGGGCACCGCCCTGGTAATTGGTGGCCTGTGGCTGGGCCGGAAAGTTTCAACGAAATGAACTGGTTGCTGAAGAGTTAACGGCAGCTGGCTTACTATCAGCGAGTTGTTTGGCCTGGTGGGGCCACGTTACCGGGTCATAAATGCGATAGAGCGCGCCAGCGGAGGAGAGGATTTCCCGAATACGTTCGACAGGCGTTTCAGCCAGCTCCGAAAACTTCCGGATTCCGGCCTGGGTCAATAGCTCGGCTACTCTCGGGCCAATGCCTTTGATTTCCACGAATCGGTCTACATGATCAATACCCGGTTTACCACTAGGCTCTTCAATAATGGTCAATTCAATATTCGTACCGTCGGCTTCATTGATGATATCAACGACTTCCGTTCGCGCGCCGTCCATCGAATCGACCGTATCTGACAACTCGGTAATGTAACCAACCGGACTGATAATTACATCAAGGGTTGTGTTCTCATCAACCACGTCACCTGTGTGCTGAGCTTTTAGTTTATCAATAGATGGATTGCTACGTTGCCCTTTCTTCTTTGCCATAGACGCGTTGAGTTAAACAGTAAACTGCCGATGGTTAAATCGATAGCCATTTCTTTAACTCAGCCTATAAACATATTGTTACCGAATTATTCTTTTACAACAATCATCTCCACCCGCCGATTGAGTTTACGGGTAACTTCTGAATTATTGCTGGCAATGGGACGCGTTGGGCCATAACCGCGTGTCGTGATTCGATTGGCGGCAATCCCGTTCTGCACCAGATACGCTTTCACTACGTCTACGCGCTCCTTGGAAAGACGCAAGTTCTGGTCAAAATCACCCTGGTTGTCCGTATGGCCCGACAGTTCAATCTCTGCCGTAGGTTTGCTTTGCATAAAAGCCAGCAATTGCTCCAGAGCCGGCATAGCATCCGGCAGGAGTTCGGACTTGCTCTGAACAAACTGAATGGCCTGTAGCTGGGTCGTTTTCCCAACCGGAGCAACAACCAGCGGGGGAGTATAAACTACTTTCGCGTCGAGGGTTTTGGGGGGCGTAACACGAGCCTGATTCGACGTAGTGGCATTACTGGCCGCAGGCTGCTCCGATATGGGGGACGTAGTAGCCGGAGCTGACACGACCGACGATGTTGCACCAGTCGTGTTGCTGACAGGTTTTGTGCCTGTGCGGTACAGAAGGATGGGCGGCTTGGTCAATCGTTCTACTTTGGGCGACGTAAAGGCCAACGGCTCATCATAACTATCGTAATCAACCGCCTGAATAGTGAGCTGATACGTCTGCTTCGGATCAAGTCTCAGTTGAAACCGGCCATCAGCGCCTGTCAGTTGCTGCGTACGCACCACGCCCTCCTGGTTTTTAGCTATTACGGTGGCACTAACAATGGCTTTTTTCGTTGCGGCATCCTGCACAGTACCTTCTACGAGGGCTACGCCAGCAGTTGGTGTAACGCGCTGCTGAACCTGTCCCCAACTGATTGACGGTATCGAACTACCGAAGGTCAGGAGCCCGGCAATTACTACATAGTTTTTAAACTTCATACTGTAAGAGGCAACGTAAAAAAGTAGCTCAAAAGTACGTCGAAATCCGTAAAAATGAACGTAACCAGAACACCCGAACCCAGGTAACTTAAGCCCGTTTTTTAGGCACCAAATATTAGAGATAAACTATTGAAATTCAGACATTTATAAGACTAAAATATATCGCAAAAAATGAACGAGAAAAGAGGCTTTTTCGTTAATAAAATATGACACAGACAACCAACGTGACGATGCATTCCCCGAACGCTCAGGCACCTGTTGCCCCCTCTACAACGGGCAATGTGCCGCTCGACGACAACTGGCGGAAATCTATTCCGGCGCAGGTGTTTCTGAACCATTTTTTTGCGATGGATTATCATATCCAGCATCAGAATGACCTTTTCGACCTGGCTAAGTTCCCGATCTTTCAACAGTTCTATGGGCGCGTTACGGACGAAAGTCGTAAGGCGCTGGAGAAGTTATTACTAAATAGCTGGAGTGCTGAATATGCGCTACGTATTACGCCCGTTGTGAACGACGAGCAGTATTTACAGAGTTCGCTGCACTGGACATTCCCACAGGCTTATTACAGCGCGTTGTTCAGCGCTCGTGCTTTTCTGGCCGTACAGGGCGTAAATGTCAGCAACGAAGAATTGATTCGTAAGCGGATTGGCAATATGGTGGTGCGGGGTTATTATCCGGCTTCCATTGGCTATTATGCGCTCGGACCAATTAACAATTACCGAATTCAGCGGCTGCCTATGTCCCGGCGATTTAGCGTAGTGGGTAAGAATGACCTTCTGCTTCCCTCGCGCGAAGGGTCTGTACAGGCTGAGCTGGCTCAGTTTCTGAAGACGACCCGCGATCAGCGTGTACGGGCACTACGTAACGCAATTCAGAACAATCCGAAAACGGCGCTACGTAGCCCGAAAACAGGTGAGATTCTACAGAAATTCAGCATTGAGCAGTACAAGCAACTGGCCAAACAAATCGGTTATACGACCTATTTCGATATGCTGAGCCGTTTACGAATCTCGTCAACCAATCGTGAAATTGAGCGTTTTGTTGACTCTGAGATCGATGTTAAGCTTTTTCATCAGAGTTTGGTCAATATTGTTGCTCATGTCAATTCGGTGCACGAAGCCTATATTGCCAAGGCGCTTGGTATGCAGGCCTATCGTCAGCTCGTGGCAAAGCTGCCCTCCTATTTGCAGGAGAGTTTCGTTCGTGAACGTATGAACACGATTATTGCTCCGATGTTGCAGACACCAGAAGCCGATCAGGAACCTTATCTGCGAATGGCGGCTTAATCAGGTATTACGTGATTATTCTATTGAATCCCGGCTTACAGCATCGTAGGTCGGGATTTTTGTTATACATCAATAAAATTATATTTATGATTATTTCAACAAATAGAATTATTCTTTCAGGAATCTTATAAAAGGATTTTATATCTTTATTCTCGTAGGCTATTGATAACCACTATAATGATAAGGTGTCAATAGTTTTTATCTATAAGTTCATTGATAAAAATCATAGAAACACTACGTATAGCTTCCTTAAATTGCACAGAATTAAGATTTACGGTTAAATACAACCTATACAAATTCCATGAAAAATCATATTGTTTCTGTTGGTTCAGAGTTTCCAGAGTTTAAGAAATTAGCTGTCGTCTCGCTCGACAAAGACAAAGAGTTTTACGAAATATCGTCCGAAGATCATAAAAATGCCGGTCAATGGCTGGTTATGTTCTGGTGGCCGAAAGATTTTACGTTCGTTTGTCCTACCGAAATTGCTGAGTTCAACAACCGATTTGAAGATTTCCAGGATCGGGATACGATGGTTATCGGCGCTTCTACGGACAGCGAATTTGTTCACCTGGCCTGGCGCAAAAACCACGATGACCTGCGCGGTCTGAAATTCCCGATGCTGGCCGATACGTCGAAATCGCTGGCAGAAGACCTGGGTATTCTGGAAGCCAACGAGAAAGTTGCTTACCGTGTAACCTACATTGTTGATCCACAAGGCATTGTTCGCTGGGTAAGCGTAAATGATTTGTCGGTTGGACGTAACGTAAACGAAGTTATCCGCGTGTTGGACGCCCTGCAAACCGACGAACTTTGCCCCTGCAACTGGACTAAAGGTGAAGCTACGCTGACGGCTTAGCTCATTTTGAATGATAGAATGACCGGATAGGTTACACACCATAGATTATTCTATCATTCAGTCATTCCAAATTGAATCATGACAACTACACAGAACGAAACCGTTACGTCGCTGCTGAATCTGGTGGGGCTAACTACGGAAGAAACGCATCCGGTGCTGGACGCGCTGGCTCAGACGGAGCATCGGTATCTGCGTGATCTGAAAATCAACGTAGGTAACGTATTGAACAGCAGCCAGACACTGAGCAAAAAGGAAACGTTACTGCTGGCTCTTTCGGTGGCAGTAAACGAAAAATATCAGCCGCTGATCGATTCGCTGACAGAAGCGGCTAAACAGCAAGGTGCTACCGACGTAGAGATTTCCGAAACGATCGCCTGTACGTCGCTTTTGAGCACAAACAACGTATTTTACCGCTTCCGCCACTTCGTCGGCAAAGATTATTACCAGCAAACGCAACCTGGTATTCGCATGAGTATCATGATGAATCCAGCGCTGGGTAAAGAGTTTTTTGAATTAATGAGCCTGGCTGTTTCAGCCGTTAATGGCTGCGAACTTTGCGTTCGGTCGCACGAAGAGAGTGTGCTGAAACACGGGGCCAGCGAAGCCCGCGTTTTCGATGCCATCCGGTTAGCGTCAGTAATGAAAGGTTTTATTACGTTGCTATAACAGCAGGCTGTCTGCTTCCTGAGCAGAAGCACAAAACGATTGCCCATCATGCTTTTTTCAGGCGGTGATGGGCAATTTTGTTACGTACCTCCTGATCCCTAACCGACTATACAATTTTTTGGCAGTTTTTCATTGATTCATGTAATGTTGTAGAAATCCTCTTATTCTACCACAACTATCATGAAAAAACGAACTGGAAAAATTGTAGCAGGCGTCTTTGCTACGTTGATTCTGCTTGTTGGCATCGGCCTGGCTTATGTCAAACTGGCACTGCCTGACGTTGGGCCTCCTCCCGACATAAAAGTTCAGGCAACGGCGGCTCAAATTGAACATGGGAAATACCTGGCAAACCATGTTGCCGTCTGCGTTGATTGCCATTCTACACGCGATATGACAAAAATGTTCGGTCCTATGCTCAGTGGGACTGAAGGCAAAGGAGGAGAGAAATTTTCGCCAGAACAGGGATTTCCGGGTACATTCTACGCCCGCAATATAACGTCGGCAGGTATTGGCAACTGGACCGACGGAGAGATTTACCGGGCCATTACGACCGGAGTTAGCCGCGACGGTCGGGCGCTGTTTCCCGTAATGCCTTATAAGAATTTTGGCCAGATGCATCCTGACGACATCAAGGACATTATCGCTTATCTTCGAAGTTTAAGGCCTATCCCCAATAACATTCCTCCATCGGAGCCCGCTTTTCCGATGAACTTTATTGTGAATACGATCCCGGCTAAAAGTGAACCAGGGCCGAAGCCTGACACCACCGATCAAATCGCTTATGGGAAATACGTAGCAACTTTTGCATCCTGCGGAGAGTGTCACACACCCGTCGACGGGCAGGGCCAGCCATTACCCGGTCTGGAAATGGCGGGAGGCCGGGAATTTCCGATGCCAACCGGCATGGTCCGTTCTATGAACATTACACCGGACCAAAAAACAGGAATTGGCAACTGGACGAAAGCAGCTTTTATTGCCCGTTTTAAGGCGTATGCGGGGCAAATGAACAAGCAGCCAGCCGTACATGAAGGCGAGTTCAATTCAATTATGCCCTGGCTCATGTATGCGGATATGACAGAACAGGACTTGGGAGCCATCTACGATTACCTACGTACACTGAAGCCTGTTGAGCACAAAGTGGAGCGTTTTACCCCGAAAAGCAAATTAGTAGCCAGCCGCTAAAAATGAAGTAAAGAAAAACATTCTGATCATAAAGTCGTTACTTATGCAGAAGGCAAATACAGCTTGATGTAGATTAGCAGGAGTATAGTACGTGCTTATAGACTATGTAACAAATTATATAAATTCTGCAGGCAATTATCCCTAAAAAATCTTCAGTACTGTATCTGCCGTAATGGACAGCCCGCTCCCTTGAAAAAGAAGCGGGCTTTTTTGTTAGGCCGTTTTGACCAGATCAACCAGCGCTTCGATCCAGATCGGGCTATCGTTCAGGCTTTCCACCAGTTGCCAGTGCTGACCGCCTGCCTGCTCAAACAGTTCCTTGTATTCGACGCCAACTTCGATGGTTGTTTCCAGACAATCAGCCACAAAAGCGGGCGAAAACGCCAGTACACTCTTGATACCTTTGCCCGGCAACTCCTTAATTACGTCATCGGTATAGGGCTTGATCCACGGATCGCTACCCAAACGGGACTGAAACGACGTAATATATTTTCCTTCGGGAATACCTAACGCCTTTACTAAAAGCCGCGTTGTTTCGAAACACTGAGCCCGGTAACAATGCTGATTCATGGCATGGAACGTACCGCAACAATCCCCAAACTGGCAGACTGTTTTTGTTACGTCGCCTTTACGAATCTGGCTTTCGGGCAAACCGTGGTAGCTAAATAAAAAGTAATCGAAGTCATGCGAAGCCATGTATTTGCGGGCCGTTTGCGCAAACCCTTCGATGAACTTTGGGTGTTCCAGAAAGCGATTTACGAATCGAATGGCGGGGATGACTTCCCAGGGCTTTACGATTTCCATCACCTTCTGATAAACCGAACCCGTTGAAGCAGAGGCATATTGCGGAAAAAGCGGAACAATCACAATATCCGTCAGGCCCATTCGCTGAAACTCAAGCAGGCCATTTTCTATAGATGGGCTCTGGTAACGCATGGCCAGCTTCACTACGTATGCATCGCCCAGAGCTTTCTGCAAATCGTTCGTAACGACCTCGCCATAATACTTCAGCGGGGAGCCAGTTTCGGTCCAGAGCTGCTTGTAAATTTTAGCCGACTTTGGTGCCCGAAACGGAGCAATGACCCCATTAACGAGAAACGTACGGGAGATAAAAGGGATATCAATTACCCGCCCATCCATCAGAAACTCGCGTAGGTATTTGCGCACATCCGGGACAGATGGGCTGTCGGGCGTACCCAGATTAACCAGTAAAACGCCCGTTTTGCCAACGGTTTTTGGGAGGGTAACAGGTGTTTGTAAAACAGGTGCTTCCATGAAAAGGGAAACAGTGGTTTGAATAAGTTAGTTTAACGCTTCGGGTGCAAAGTTAAGATTGGCTGATGCATTCTGCACGCAGCGAAGTTTAAAACGACAAGCCTACATTGCCAGGGCGTCACTAATGCTTATTTCAGCTGTTGATACCGGCTTAGATCCGTACGGGTAAAATCACTGAATACCTCGCCGGGCAGGCCGGTAAAAACCATGATGTCCGTCAGGTTATGCTTACCACGATCACCTGAGAGCAGAATATTTCCGTAGGGCTGGTAATTGTCCCAGGGGAGCGTGAAGACCGGTTCTTTATCGGACTGTTTAGCGTAATAGGCCCACTGGGTTATCAGATGCGTTTTTTTATCAACCCAAACTTTGTATTTACTCCCGGCATGAATGTTCCCACTTTTGAACGTCATCTGAAGTGTGTTAGCGGGCTTACCGGTCTGAGTGGGTTCATCGCCAAGGTATTTGAGGGCAACCCCAGCATCTTTTAATTTAAACGGCATCAGCAGCCAGTACGCATCATTAATCCATTCACGTTTGCCCTGCTTAACGTACTTGGCAACAGAATCCGGATTTGTCAATTCTTCCCCATTCCGAAAAACACGCCCCATATCATTCGTGGTATTCAGCAACACAGTCTGGTCGTCATGGAGATTGTCAATTCGTACATCGCCCGACCATCTGTCCCAGACAAGCTTTCGAATACCGTCAAAATTCCAGGCGATTAATTTCGTTTCGTCCCAGGCAGCACGCCCACCCATGGCCGCCATCACCGCATCCGCAATTTGTACAGCACGCACGTCGGAGCCAGCTATGTCAAAGCCCGGAATAGCTGGATTTGGGATTTTTCTGGGTTGAGCATAGGCCGACAGGGCACTAAGCCACAAGAGCAGGAAAAACAGTACAATTGCCTTCATATCATGTGCGGGTTTCAGCGACAGAAATAAAACCCTGGAAGGCTGGTTTGGTTTACCATCAACTTTCATTTTCTGCTGTTTTAGAAAGATTACGGTCTGATAATAAGTCTGTATACGGATTTTTCTACCGTTCAGGAACTTATCTGTCGTAGAAACAACGTAGCGTCCTAAATTCAGTTGTTTATTTTTGTTCGACAGGCATCATGACCTATACGCTTCGATTATTCCTATTCGTTGCAAGCCTACTAACATACGGGTTTGTGTTACGGGCACAGCCTATCCCCGCTACCGGCCACTTAGTTGGCGTCAGTCAAAGGCAGCAGCCCTGCTTAAATCCGTCGGAACATGCTGACATTCAGCGTATGCTACAAGCCAGGTTAGCTTTGTTGAACCGAACCAGTTCAACCGCCCGAAAAACCGCTACGCATCCGGTATTCTCCTTTCCGTTACGCTGGTCAAAGTCAACAGCTCCTTACGGGTTCTGGATGATTTCCAATTACGTTGACTTGAACTCCGCTATCGGCCCGAATGACGTCAACCAATATACGACAACGAACACAGATTACAACTGCGGCAACCGTACCTACGATCAGAAAAGTGGCTATCAGCATCAGGGAACCGACATTGCTTTGTGGCCTTTTAACTGGTCGGTGATGGCCGGAGAATACGTAAAAGTGGTAGCCGCTGCGCCGGGCGTTATCATCATGAAAAGTGATGGCAATGATGACCAGAGCTGCGGTTCCTTTGCGAGCGCGACCAGCAACTGGAATGCGGTTTATATACGGCACGATGACGGTTCTGTTACGTGGTACGGTCATCTGAAGAAACAATCGCTAACGACAAAGAACATTGGCGAGCGCGTTGACGAAGGTGAATTTCTGGGTTATGTTGGCAGTTCGGGACGCTCTTCGGGGCCTCATCTGCACTTCGAGGTGTACAACGCAACGGGGAAACTCATTGATCCTTTTCAGGGCGCCTGTAACGCAACCGTTACGAATGCCTGGTGGAAAGAACAGCCTCTTTATAAAGACAAAACAATTAACCGACTCAGTGTCCATTTGACTCAGCCTGTCATGGACGTTTGTCCGGGGTCAGCTAACGTAACCAATGAAATTGCCATAGCCAGGCCAGGACAACGCTTTTATTTTTACGCGTTTGGACGTGAGTTAGAAGCGAAGGATTCTATTCAGTTGCAAACGGTACGTCCTGATGGTCAGATCGCTACGTTTTTCCTGGGTAGATCGACCGTAAATTACAGCACCTTTTACTGGTATACGTACGCAACCATTCCGGCCGATGCGCCGAATGGCCGCTGGCTGTTCCGAACAATTTTTAACGGAAAAGTTTATGAGAAGCCGTTTATCGTTGCTAACGATCTGAAAAATGTGGTTCAGGTTTCTCCTGCTGGCAAAACTACGGTATGTACGGGCGAGAACGTTACGTTAACAGCCAATGTTGATGCGGATCTGTATACATGGCGAAAGGACGGAACCATACTGAACCAGCAAACAAGCAGCAAGATCGTTGCCAGCGAATCGGGTGCATACACGGCAGAACTTAACGGAGCCGTTTCTGATCCAATCAGTATAACGGTGCTTCCAACGAAGCTGGCTAGCGCTTCGCTGACTGGTAATCAGAGTATTTACGAGGGCCAGTCAGCTAAACTTTCAGTGGCTTTCACCGGCGACGGTCCGTGGAATTTTGCTTATCGTGATAGCACAGCGACAGGCATGGGCACCCCGACCACGATTCCGACTACGTCTAATCCTTACACGTTTACGGTAACACCCGCCCAAACCACAGCCTATCTATTGACAAACGTAAATAATGTCTGCGGGAATGGAAACCTGACGAACCGGACAGCCATCATCACGGTATCACCCTTGCTGGGAGTTGACGATCCCACACTGGCCGATGCAGTAGAAGTGTATCCCGTACCTGTCACCAGCACCCTGACGGTACATATAAAAAGACTGCCAGCCAATCAAACGGCTATTTTGGAATTGACCGACTTAACGGGGCAGACTATCGGTCGGTTTGAAACGCATAATGCTACGTTCCCGTTATCGCTGGATCAGCAGCCTCCGGGTAGTTATGTGCTACGTATCCGGGTAGGCGAACGGACGGCCGCCAGACGTATCATAAAGTTATAGATTGCGTTTTCCGTTACGTTTTTGTGCGGATCGCTTTTCCCGCTCCAGCCGTTGATACGTATCGGCAAACGGTTTGCCTTCTGCTATGGCATTAGTAAGGGCCGGAACCCCCGATCGTCCGACCAGCGCCAGCCACCGCGTAACTTCTTCTGCTGATGTTTGATACGCCAGCATCGTGTGTCGATAGTCACCGCCAAAGAAATCGCGGGTGGTTTCCAGATCGGCAAGTTTGAGCATTGAATGTAAGGCATGGGGCATGGGGTTTAGGGTGTTCCGGGGAAGTTGGTATTGGAGCGAGCTGTCGGGCTGCTCCCAGGTTAGCGGGCTGCTGAAACGATAATCGACCATAAGTGCTAATCCTTCGTTGAACCACTGCGGTATTTGCCGCTTGACGCGCCACCAGCCCAACCGGGCAAACAATTCGTCATGACAAAGTTCGTGAGCAATTACGTCGGCGTTATTTCCATCTGGCCCCAGGATTAGGTAGGCGTCTCCCCAGGGAGTTCCGATGCTACAACCAGCTCCTTCGCCACCAGCGCAATATTGCTCATAATCGGCTTGTTTTGGGCAATATATGAGCGTAGCCTGTCCACGGCGATCACCCCAGAAACGGCGAATACGGTCGCGGGCGGTCAGTACGTGGCGACGAAACTGGCGCTGTTGATGCGTTGTTGCCGACTGATTGACATACACATTCGGCAGTCCGGGCAGGGCTTGATATCCGTTGGTATCAGCGATACGCATACACCGCAGCAGCTGCGGGTAAAGCATCAGAAACCCAATCGGCAAAGCAATGAGTGCAGGTAGGACGTAACGAAGAAATACGTTGCCACGCATGAACAGTCAACGAACCAGTTGAGCGGTTTGTTGGCGCAAAACAGGCGAGATTACTTTTCAGAAACAAATCGATACAAGTACGGTGCTTTGTGGGCACCTCCCCCATACTGTTTCTCTAGCCGCTCTAAAATACCCAGACTGAGCATCTTACGCTGAAAAGCGGACCGGTGAAGTTCCTGTCCCAGAATGGTTTCATAAAGACTTTGTAATTCGTTCATGGTAAACGTTTCACCCAGCAGATTGAAACCAATCAGTTTGCGATCCAGATCGGTACGTAGCGTTTCCAACGCTTTCTGAACAATAAACGAATGGTCCAGCATAAGCAGCGGCAAAGTGGTCAGGTCGTACCAGTCGCAACTATCGGATAGTAGGTCGGGGATGGGTACAGCCTTCGTAAAATCGACCAGCGCGTAGTAACTTACAGAAACAAATCGACGTAGTAACCAATGATTAGCAGCAACCTTTATTCCTTTTGCTTCCATAATGGCCTGCATGGGTGCCGGGTCGTGCCGACTTTGATCGCCGAATACGTAAAACTGCTCTAAATAAATGTCTGTCAGGCCAGTACGTTCGGCCAATATGCGTCGGGCCGCATCGTTCAGATTTTCTGTTTCCCGAATAAAACCAGCAGGTAGCACCAGCAGGTTTGTATTGCGATATTCGAGCAGCAGAATTTTTAGCTGATGCTCGTGGAAGCCAAAAATTACGCAGTCGATAGCCAGCCCCGGCATATAGCCGGTCCCATTATGATCAACTTCTATAGAACGTATCGGCAGACTCATGGAATCAAACTGTAAATATTACACAATGAAAATTGGGTAATTACAATGAATATTTTTATTATTGTCGCACTTTGTTACAATAATAAAGAATAAGCGTTAACGTAGTGCTTTTTTATTGAGTAAGCCGTTTGTATTCAACTTGCTTTACCCTTAAATACATTCTCATGAAAATTCTTTTTGCATCGGTGCTGCTGGCTATTCAGCTACCGGCAGCCATCGCTCAGTCGAACCTGCAAGCCAACCCTCCTCAGGCGAAAACCGTCAATGGTACGGTGGAAGGTGTGCTCGAAGCCAGTGGCATTCGTGCCTTCAAGGGCATTCCATTTGCTCAGCCGCCTGTTGGCGATTTACGCTGGAAAGAACCCCAGCCCGTTAAAAACTGGACCGGCGTTCGTAAAACGACAAAATTTGGCCCCCGCGCGATGCAGCGACCTATTTTTGGCGATATGGGATTTCGGTCTGATGGCATGAGTGAAGATTGCCTCTATCTGAACGTATGGACGCCCGCCAAATCGGCAAATGAAAAACTACCCGTGCTGGTGTATTTCTACGGGGGTGGATTCGTAGCCGGTGATGGCTCAGAAGGACGTTACGACGGTGAAAGTATGGCGAAGAAAGGAATCGTAACCCTCACCGTTAACTACCGGCTAACCGTTTTTGGTTTTATGGCCCATCCCGAACTGACCAAAGAATCGCCGAATCATTCGTCGGGTAACTATGGCTATCTGGATCAGAGTGCTGCGCTACGCTGGGTACAGGCAAACATTGCCGCATTTGGTGGCGATCCTAAGCGCGTTACCATTGCCGGTGAGTCGGCGGGCTCGGCTTCGGTAAGTGCCCAGATGGTATCGCCCCTGTCGAGAAATCTGATTGCGGGCGCTATTGGTGAGAGTGGCTCCGTATTGGGAACGCTGCCGCCTACCCCGCTTGCTGAGGGCGAAAAAGCGGGTGAGAAATTTGCGACAATGGTAGGCGCGAACTCGCTGGCCGACCTGCGGGCCATTTCGGCAGAAAAACTGCTCGAAGCCACTGCGAATCCAGGTACGCCCCGGTTTAGCTCGACAGTCGACGGGTATTTTTTCCCAAAACCGCCCAGAGCGATGTATGAAGCTGGTGAGCAGGCGCACGTACCGTTGCTGGTAGGCTGGAACTCGCAGGAAATGGGCTATCAGGCTATGTTAGGAAAAGAACAACCTACTTCAGAAGCATACGCCAACGCCGTTAAAAAAGCCTATGGCGAACGAGCCGATGAGGTTCTGAAGCTGTATGCCGGTTCTACACCCGAAGAAATCGAACAGGCCGCAACGGATTTGGCAGGTGATCGTTTCATAGGCTACAGCACCTGGAAATGGGCAGATGCTCAAAGTAAAACGGGCGGTGGCAAGCCTGTGTACCGCTATTATTATTCGCGTCCACGCCCTGCCATGAATCCCGAAATGGGCAACGTATCGGCTGGACTGGCGGGTGGAGTCGTAAAATCGAATGATGCGACTGCCATCAAAATGCCACCGGCCAAAGGTGCGGTTCACTCAGCGGAAATTGAGTATGCGATGGGCAATCTACCCTACAATAAAGTTTACGCCTGGACGCCGGAAGATTACAAGGTTTCCGAAATTATGCAGAACTACTTTGCCAACTTTATCAAAACTGGTAACCCCAACGGATCGGGCTTACCCAACTGGCCTGCTGTTGGAAATGGATCTGTTCAGTACATGCAGATCGACGTTAACACCCGTGCTGAAACGGAGAAGCATCGGGATCGGTATTTATTCCTCGATAAACAATAAGTCGCTACGTATCAGTTGCTAAAACAGGAATCTCCCGACAGATCGGATCTGTCGGGAGATTCCTGTTTTAGCGGTTATCCTTCCAAGCGGTTCAATCTAACGTAGCGCCAATAATCATTTCGGCCACTTCCCGGCCAGTCTGCATGGCGGCATTGAGTGAAGGATAGGCGGTTTGATCGCCACACTGATACAGATTCTCGCCCAAACGTAACGGTTTACGAATAGCGTCCAGCCCTGCCTGATCGGGTGAATAAGCGGGTAAGGCTTCCGGAATATGGTACGTTCTCAAGTGGCGCCATTGCAACACATCCTCACCAAACCATCCCTTCAATTCCTGCCGGATTTGTTTAATCAGTTCGTCTTCGCTGAATTGCTCCAGGCTTTGCGTACTCACCGAAATAAGATGTTGATTGGCTGGAGCATATTCAGGCGCTACGTCGCTCATAATCGCTACGTTATGCACCGCCGAGCTTCGATGTGTATTCAGCAGTAATAATTTTTCGGCTGGAATTTTAAGCTCCGCAGAAGCGGCAAAATACGTACAGGTTGTATGGTTAAAGGCCCGTTCAGAAGGCGTGGGCTCCCCAAGTAACGTAGCGGCCTGAGCCGCATCAACGGCCAATACGATGGAAGTAGCGTTGATTGTTTCGCCAGTCTCCAGCTCAATCGTATTACCAGCCAATCGCTTAACCCTGCTATTGAGCCGTACCTGGTCGGGTGCCAGGCGGCTGTCCAGTTGTTCCGCTATCGCACCGATTCCACGCGCCGGTATGGCTCCATCATCGGCGAAAAACATTCGAAAACAAAACTCGAAGAAATTGCTCGACGTAGTCAGCTCATCTTCCAGAAAAACTCCGCCGAAAAATGGGCGAAAAAAATGATCGATAATCTGATCTGAGAAACCGAATTCCTGCAGGAATGCCTGCGTAGTGGTGGGCGTCTGGCGAAACAATTCGCTAATAGGCAGGCTCTGCGTTCGACGGATTAGTTCAGCAACTTTCAGCTTGTCGCCCAGCGTACCAACCGGCGATGCCAGTGTCTGAAAAACCGATAATGGCTCCTCGAACGGGTTTATGAACGTTAGCCAGTTATCCTTCTCGCGAATGAGTGCACCTGACCGAAAATAACGAAGATCAAGCGCTGCGTAGTTTAGCAGTTGCTGAGCTTCCGGATAGGCCGTCAGTAGAATCTGAAATCCCCGATCGAGCCGAAATCCATCCATAAAATCGGTACGGACCCGACCTCCTACCCCGTCGGATGCTTCAAGCACCAGTGCGTGAATACCCGCCTGTTTCAGATAAACGGCACAGGTCAGACCAGCAATACCAGCGCCAACAATAACAACAGGCGCACCTACGCCAGACGAATGTGTGGACATACCAGACAAATTAATAGTTGTGGATTAAAGAAAAGTCAGCGTATTGCCAGCAATTCCTTCATTAACGAGCATAAAGCGTTATATGTTAGAGCAGCCCGTCAGCCACTAGTACGTAGTACGTAATTTTCTTTATGAACTGACGACTCGAAGCGATTAAGTATCGACTATAAGGTATATCCTCCGTTATACTGCCGTCTGACAAACTGATTCGCATAATCGTAGTTCGTGATACGCATGTTCTCGCCATCCCATAGCAGTTTTTTACGACCTGTAAACTTGCCATTTTCACGGGCCAGATACGCCCGCGTTGCCAGATTCCCCATCAATACGGTTTCGGTAAGCGGCCCTGCCTGGTCAAAAGAAGAGGATGTATAAGCCCCGTACCCCTGTTTGCATGCTTTAACCCATTGTTGCTGATGACCTTCGGTTTTTCCGTCAACCAGTGGTTTTTCGGGCGTCGGCAGGGCTTTGTCGGCAAATTTACTGCTAGGCAACAGCTTGGGGTTATTTCCAAACAAACCGCCCGTTAGCATCCCTTTCGTACCGACAAACAGGATTCCTCCGTCGATCTCTCGGAAAAGTTCATCGTATTCAACACCCTCGGGCAACTGGGGCCGTATGCCTCCGTCGAACCACGAAAACTTAACCTCCTTCACCTTCTTATCGTCGGACGGGAAGGTCAGATGAATCGCCGATGAGGGCGGACATACATCATCGTAGAAAGCCTCCTGAAAAAAATCGGCGTAGACGGAGCCCACACTGCATTCTACGGATGTCGGGTATTTCAGCTTCAACGCCCGAAAGGGAACGTCCATAAAATGGCATCCCATATCGCCCAGCGCCCCCGTCCCAAAATCCCAGTATCCCCGCCAGCGCGTTGGCATATACGCTTCGTGATAGTCGCGGTAAGGTGCCGTACCGAGCCAGAGCGGCCAGTTTACTTCGGGCGGAACTGGCTGCGATTCGCCTTTATCTTTCGGAGATCTGACGCCCTGGGGCCATACCGGACGGTTTGTCCAGCAATATACCGTGTGCACGTGGCCGATCATTTTTTTCTGAATCGCCGTTTCAATGACCCGCGTCGCATCGCCCGAACTACCCTGATTGCCCATCTGCGTCACAACTTTATACTTCTGCGCAGCCTGCGTCAGCATTCGGGCCTCGTAAATATCGTGGGTTAGTGGTTTCTCAACGTACACGTGCTTTCCCAGTTGCATAGCTGCCATGGCAATGGGGGCGTGCATATGATCGGGGGTACTGATAATAACGGCATCAAAGGTTTTATTGGCCTTGTCGAGCAACTGGCGATAATCCTGAAAATAAGGTGCATTCGGAAACTGAGCGCGGTATTTTTTGGCCTGCCGATCATCGACGTCGCACAAGGCCACTACGTTATCAGAACCGTTATTGTAAGCCAGCCGAATATTAACGTCGGCTTTTCCGCCACAGCCTACAGCCGCTATATTGAGTTTATCGGAGGGTGCAATAACCCGACTGCCATCCGACAGCTTACCGCCCAGCACATGACGCGGCACCAGGAAGAAGTCGCCGACAGATAAGGCTGTAGCGGCAAGGGCGCTACGTTTCAGAAATTTACGACGAGAGGATTTAGTCATTTAATTACAGGATTACGTATCATAAAGTGGGTTCTTACAGAATAAACCCGTTCATTTCCATGTTGGTAAAAGCCACTTAAATTCATGAAAATATTTCAGCAAATTAGCCAATTAATTCAAAAATTTATCCTAAACGTACCAATTATCAATGATGAAGCGGTATCTGTTGACAACCCTAAATCTCTTTCTCTTTTTCTCAATAGCTGGCGCTCAACGGATACGGCTCGATACAGAAGCCGGAACGATTGAACTGGAACTTTACGCCAGTAAAGCCCCCATTACGGTCGCTAATTTTCTGCGTTACGTTGATGACAAACGTTATGATGGCGCTACGTTTTACCGCGTTGTCCGACCGGATAATCAGGCCAATAACCCGATTAAAATTGACGTAATACAGGGCGGATTGCGAAACGATTCGCTACGTGAGCTCCCGCCAATTAGTCAGGAAACGACCCAAAGAAGTGGCCTGAAACATCTCGACGGTACGTTATCGATGGCGAGGGGCAAACCCGGCAGTGGATCATCCGAATTTTTCATTTGCATCAACGACCAGCCTGAACTGGATTTTGGCGGCAAACGTAATCCCGATGGTCAGGGCTTTGCCGCGTTCGGCCGCGTCGTCAAAGGCATGAACGTAGTGCGAAAAATTCAGAAAGGCCAAACAGCGCCATCGGCAAACGCTGCTACGTCGCAAATGCTAAAAAATCCTGTTATGATACGTACCGCCCGACGTATCAGGTAAGTGACCTATTGCTTCGCCAGATAGTTGTAGAAGATGAACAGATGCGGATCGTGTGAGTAAAAATTTTTGACGCTACTGAGCATGCGCGCCGGGTCGTTCGTTTCGTCGAATTGCGGATCAGCCAGCGAATCAATGGCATTGAGCAGAGGACTTTCTTCGTAAACAAAAGACTACGTAGCAGGAACGAAACAAATGGGGCGTAACCAGCCAATGAAGAAGATAATAATCGGAATCAATCCCTATAACAACGTAAGGAAATAAATAACGGATCGTATTTTTCTTTCATCGGGCGTGGCCTCAAAGCTGTCTTTATTCGACAAAGAAAATGCCCTGTAACCAGGGCATTTTCTCTCTGACTATCCCATTATCTGGCCCATTTTCATGGCGATACCCATATCCCCTTTGATTTTGAGCTTACCCGTCATAACCGCCATCATCGGATTTAAATCGCCGGTGCCCATTTTGACAAGATTATCGATAGTTACGTGTAGGTCGCAATCGGCGGGTTTATCGTCGTTGGACACCGTAACCGGCGATTGGGTCGCATCTATGTAGATAACACCCTGATCCGTCACGAGTTTGGCCGTAGCGTCAATATTATCAGCATGCGTAACTTTGGATCGAATTTGTTCGGTTAATTCCTGCAGAGTCATTTTCGTTGTGATTTTGTCGTTAAACGTGAACTTAGCCACGAAAATAAACTTTTTTGAGTAAGCGGGAGGTAACTCGCGCTAGTCTGACAAAAAACGCGGGTGGAAACACGCGCTACGTATGCGGTCCCAATTTTTGACATTACTCTGTATCCTCACCTTTCTCAGTTGTGCCTGGGGATTATCCGACGCGGTTGTATCGCTGGTAAAAGCGGATGCTGTTTCCGAAACGGTTTATGTAAAACGGCGGGCTTCAACGCCTGAGCAACAAAAAGCGGAACCCAAACAGTACTATGAAGATCGTTCGTCGGGCAATGTCCCCTTACCCGAAGATCCACTGGTTGTCCGGCAATTAGCGATTGCCCAGCTCGCCTACTCACTGCTTACCCTTATCGGCGCCGTGTTCATGTTCCGATTGCGCCGGATTGGTTTCTGGATCTATGTAGTCGGAGTCGTGGTAGGGCTGGTATTGCCGGTGACACTGGTAGGCTTTGGGGCCTTGAACGTAGCGTTTGGCGTATTCTTCAGTATGCTGTTTGCTGGCTTATACTGGGTGACTCTCAAAGAAATGCACTGATCAGACAGCGTAAGTGTACTGAATATTTATTTCATCTCTGCTACTGACGCCCACGTAGACTAGGCCAGCTAGTCTATGTTGATTAAACTTTTCCCAAAAAAAATGGTCAATTGACCGGCGCTGTGCGTAGTCCGGCTGATCGTTTCGTGCCAGCTATTTTCAAACCAGCACAATAGCGGTTTCAGAACGTAGCAGAAAAGAGACCCCTGCGATTTTTGGGCTGCGACTCGCCAAAGAGTCCTTTAATTTGTTATACATCAAAACCACAGACCATCTTACTAATGAACCGCTTACCCATGAATACGCTTCGCCTTATTACCTTATCCCTCCTGCTCGTTATGACCTTTGTTTCGGCGGCACCCAAAGCCGACGACCCTGATGCGTTGCTGGGAAAATGGCTCAGTGCGAAAAAGCGCAATCAGGTTCAGATTTATAAACAGGGGAACAAATATCACGGGAAACTGGTGTGGATGCTGGAACCCAATGATCCGGCTACTAACAGGCCCAAAGTGGATAGCCAGAACCCTGACGAGAAACTACGTACACGCCCGTTAATGAACACGACAATCCTGACCAATTTAACCTATAAGGGAAACAACGTCTGGAGCGACGGCGAAATTTATAATCCTGAGGATGGGAAAACCTACAACTGCGACGTCACCCTCAAAGATCCCAACACCATCGATATGCATGGCTACGTAATGGGTATCAGTCTTTTAGGTAGAACCCGCAGCTGGACGCGAGTTAAGTAACCGTTATTGCTCCACAACCCAGCGAGTCAGATGATTATACCGGGCTTCCAGCACAATCTTGAAGAAACCCGCTGGTAGTTTCGATACGTCAATTTGGGCGACTTCTGCCTTAACGGGCACTTCGGCCAACAGCAGGTAGTTATCGCGTTTACCCTCTTCAAAATGGTTGGTCGTTGACAGCCACACTTTCACCGTTCCCTCTGGCTCTACCGACTTCCAGTTCAGGTTTATTTTATGTCCTTCTTTTTTCACAACAGGATCAGTAATTGACAGCTTACCCGTCAGAGGAATTCCATCTAATTCAAAAGCCTGCTCTTTCGGAATGGTTAGCTGTAAATGACGAGCCATTGTCGGCATAATGTCAACAATTCCGGGCGTATTTTTCCGGAATCGACTATTCAGATCGCTGGCGTTCGTAACGATCCACGTACTACGTTCCCGATCCGATTGGCCGCCGTGATTTTTACCCGTATCGGCGCTACGTCCATGATCGGTAGTGATGAACAGTTGCCAGTCTTCGCCAAAAGTTTTCTGGCGATACTGAATCGCTTTCCACAAGCGTCCCATCTGATCGTCCATCATCTGAATGGATTTATAATACGTATCGCTATCGCCGTACTTATGCCCCATATCATCGGTATATTCCAGATAAACCCACGTCAGATCAGGGCTTTCGTTCCGAACGTACTGAGCCGCTTCATCGACCACTTTTTCGTCAATCCTGTGGATGTGTCCGGCGTCTTTATCGTGCGGAAAAAGCAACGTATCGAGTTCAAGACCATCAAATGAATAGTCGATACGCAGGTGGTTCGTTTCGGCTAGATCTTCACCAATCAACTTTGTACGGTTGTCGAGCCAGGTGGAGAAAACCGCGCTTTTCTTGTGAGGATACTGGCTTTCAAAAAAGCGGAAGATCGTCCAGTAATGATAATTAGGCGCTTTAATGTCGTTGTCCCAAACGTTGTGTTTGTTTACCCAAGTGCTGGTTAACAGGCTATTATAACCAACCGCCGAAATAGTTGGCGTTTGCGAATACGTTTTTCGTTCTCCGCCTACATAAGCGCGGGCGTAGCCTCCTTCTTTAGCAATTGCTTTCAGGTTAGGCGTAGCCAGTTTTTCAATAACGTCGGCCGGAATCCCATCGACAATCACAAACAACGCTTTTTTGGGTTTAGCCTGTCCCCAACTGGCTTGTCCGTAAATCAGACATCCAGCAATAACCAACAATAGTTTCAATTGCATACTCGACCACTACGTTTAGCGCAGGCGGTAAATATCGGCTAAGCGTTTCACATCCTCCAAAGTACGCTCTGGTTTTTTGAAGGGAGCCGGAATAGGTTGCCGGGCGAACGGCTGAAGATAAAGCAGCCATGCATCGCGCCACCAGATGGCCTCTTTGTGTTGCGTAGCCAGCCGACCCGTTACGTTCGCAAAGAGTTCAGGATCAATTGATGGCTTCACCTGTGCCCATTGCTGTTGCATCCAGCCGACTGAATCAGCACCCGTGTAGAAATGCGTACAAAGTTCATCCCATAAGGTACGGCCTGTACTCAGTTTTTTCATCCACGGTACGTGGTGAAACCAAAGCAGGTATGGCAGCGGGCAGGTTTCTGCGTTCTCCCATTGCTGACGAACTTCGGGTCGGTACTGCGCTAGTGCGTTGCTACCCGTAGCGGTCCGATCGAAACCAAGCCCGGTTGAATCGGCACGGTGGTAATAAACGGCTGTCCAATCGGGTCGTGAGCTCTGATTTTGCCAGGGTTCGGGCGCGAAGTGAGCACCCGTCCAGGGGCGCGATAATCCTAACGGCGTGTTGTACTGGACATAAATATTCCGCGACTTAAGCATTATATCCGCAATGGTATTTACGGCTTTCGTTTCTTTTGTCAGCGTCATAGTGATCCACTCGCGGGCAATCGTTTCCGACGATAAGGTATGATCCCACGCCAGTCGGCCAAAGGCGTACCAGTTAGCCTGCGCCATCGGATGGCCCGTCCAGCTCCGATCGGAACCCGTATTGGCAACCCCCGCAATGGCCGTTAATTGATAACCGTGCAGACTACCATCAATCACCCTGGCTACGGTCGATCCTTTTCCCGCTACGTACGTATCAGTTTCCAGACATTCTTTGAATAAGGGCGCTTCGTAAACCCAATGCGTCGCAAAACCCATGTATTCCTGTGTGATCTGAAACTCCATTGCCAACGGTGTTTTCGGCATGTTTCCGAACAAAGGCGAAAACGGTTCACGCGGCTGAAAATCAATCGGTCCGTTTTTTACCTGTACGATCACTTTCTTGTTGAATTTGCCGTCCAGATGCTTGAATTCTTCGTAAGCAGCTTTGAACCGGTCAGCTTTGGGATCGGCTTTATAGACAAAGGCCCGCCACAGCACAATGCCATCGTAAGGCGCCAGCGCTTCGGCCAGCATATTCGCACCATCGGCGTGGTCGCGTCCGTAATCCTGCGGACCGGGTTCGCCTTCCGAATTGGCTTTCACCAGAAAACCACCAAAATCAGGAATGGCTTTGTAAATCTCTTTCGTTTTATCAGCCCACCATTTCTTTACGTCCGGATCGAGGGGATCGGCCGTTTTCAATCCACCAATGGTTTTGGGAGCCGGGAAATACACGGATAAATAAACCCGAATGCCATACGGTCGGAAGACGTTGGCCAGGGCCGCTACTTTCTCCAGATACTCAGCCGTCAGAAACCGAGCACTGGCGTTTACGTTGTTGATAACCGTACCGTTAATACCGAGTGATGCGTTGGCGCGGGCATAATCTTTGTACCGTGGGTCAATAGTTTCGGGCAATTCGAACCACTTCCAGAGCGATTCGCCTGCGTAACCCCGTTCGATGGTGCCGTTCGTATTGTCCCAGTGATTGAGCATTCGGTACCGAATTTTGGGGCTACTCGACAAGGCAATTCGCTCAACAGGCTGGGCTGTCTGCAATTGACGTAGTAAGGCGAACGTACCATACAAAACACCTGCATCCGTTTTACTGGTTATGGTGATATTGGTGGAGCGATTCGTAATGGCATATCCTTCTTCATTCGGCTGTGCTACGTTCTTGTTGACAGTCAGCACAATACCGCCCGATCGGCTTCCGGCAGTAGCGATGATCGGTACGGTTTTGCCAAGCAACCCCCGCAATCCAGTCTGCAATTCTTCGGCTGCGCTTTTTAAAACCAGACTATTCGCGTTTACGGCAATGAACTGTGCGGAACGAGCGTATGCATCTCGTTTTGCTACGTCCCTGATCAGGTCGTACTTAAGCCACAATCGATAGCCATCATCCGCGTAGCCGTACGTAACGCTTAACAAAAGAATGAACAGGAATCTGCTACGTTTCAGAAAATTCATTTGACCACACCTTTTAGACAGTTGACCGCATCGCTACGCCAACCAAGTCGATTTACTGGATTTGCTCCGCTAATGAACGACGAATACCCAGTTCCAGTCCTCGTAATTCAGCCAATCCGCGCAATCGACCAATAGCCGAGTAGCCCGGATACGTCTTTTTATGCAGATCGTCGAGCATCTGGTGGCCGTGGTCAGGACGCATCGGAATAGCCGTTACGCCAACGCCCGTTTTTTCCCGTCGTTTCTGCTCCAGCACAATCGCCTTGACAACAGCATACATATCGACATCGCCTGCCAAATGATCCGCTTCGTGAAAATTACCAGGCCGTCCCGGCGTTTCAACGTTTTCCCGTTTCGTGGTTCGCAAATGGATGAAGTGAATCCGTTCGCCGAATCGCTCAATCATACCTGGCAAATCGTTGTCGGAGCGAATGCCCAGGGATCCGGTACAGAACGTAATACCATTAGCCACTACGCTGCTGGCCGCCATCAGTTGCGCCAGATCGGCTTCTGTGCTTACCACTCTAGGGAGTCCTAGCAGTGGATACGGCGGATCATCGGGATGAATGCACAGATTAACGCCTGCTTCCTGCGCTACCGGAGCCACTTCCTGAACAAAAAAATACAGATTCTGCCGCAGCTCGGCATCGCCAATTATCTTGTATTCGTCGAGCAGGCTCTGGAACGTAGTGAGCGAAAAAGCTTCTTCCGAACCCGGCAAACCAAGCAACACAATATTCGACAGCGTTTCAATTTGCTCCGGCGTCATCTGACTAAATTTCTGTCGGGCGGATTGACTAATTTCCGGTTCATAGTCGGCCTCGGCATTCGGACGTTTCAGAATGCACAGATCAAATACGGCGAAATCTTCCAAGACAAACCGAAGCGCCCGCGATCCGTCGGGCATTTCATAATTCAGATTCGTGCGCGACCAATCGAGCACCGGCATAAAATTGTAGCAGACCGTTCGGATACCACAAGCAGCCAGATTACGAATCGATTGTTTGTAGTTTTCAATATACGTAGCGCGGTTTGGCCGACCTTTTTTAATGTCTTCGTGTACGGGTAAACTTTCTACTACGGCCCAGTGCAACGGCTAATATGTCTGATTGCCCGCTTCC
>NZ_JBMDWV010000102.1:0-5033 GCF_048594605.1 Spirosoma sp. | reverse complement strand
AGCTAATAACCTCGGCTCGATTTTTTATTAAACTCGGCTTTACGTTTTTCCATTGTGGCCTGCATGGCTTCGGAGAAATCGTCGGACTGAAGCTGGCTGGAATTCCAGACCGCTACGTATTGCAGGCCGTCCTCTATGGATTTGTTCAGGCTGTAGTTCAATACGCGTTTGGCTCCCTGAACCGCCGTAGCCGGGTTATCGGCAATCTGTTGAGCCAACGTAGTAGCCGCTTCAAATAGCTGATCGGGCGTATCGTACACGTGATTGACCAGACCGATACGTTCGGCAAAGGCGGCATCGTAGTCGGCACCCGTAAATGCCATCTCACGCGTAAAGCCCTGCCCGATAATTGTCGGCAGAAATTGTAAGCCACCAATGTCGGGGGTAATAGCGAGCCTGGCTTCCCGAAGGCTGAACGTAGCATCGCGGGAGCAGAGTCGGATATCGGCGGCCGCAATCATGTTCACTCCCCCCCCAATGCACCAGCCGTGCACAGCAGCAATAACCGGCTTGGGCGATTCATGCATTTTCTGAAAACCGGATTGCATCTGCCGAATCTGCGCCATCAGATCCATACGTTGGTGCGCCAGTACCGTGCCGGTCGTCATGGCACCAAGTCGAGGCATCATGTGCGGAATGTTGAGCCCATAGCTAAAATGATCGCCACTGCCCCGAAATACTATACAGCGTACGTCGTGCATTCGGTTGATCTCGTCCATGGCTTTGGGCAACTCTTCCCAAAATTCCGGTCCCATTGCATTTCCTTTTCCAGGCCCCAGCAACGTAAGGGTCATTACGCCGTTTGTCTGTTCGAAGGCCAGGGCTTGATACGTTTGTTCCATAGTAATAGTATGCTTGCATACGACGACTTAAATGTAGCAGACGAGTTGCTACGTCGGACATATTAATCCAAGAAATTTACCAGCGGTTCTCTCTAGCTCCAGCCTTGTTGAGTCAACTTTCTTTCGCTTTCTACTGTTGCATGGAAAATCATTCCGTTCGCTTACGAACCTGACTCTGTATGCATTTCGATACGTTTGCCCTCCGCGCTTCGCATCAGTCCGATTCCAAAACCGGCGATGTGGTGGCTCCTATCCACCTGTCAACGACGTTTGCCCGCAATGAGGCCAATGAACTCCCTGCTAACTATACGTATGCCCGCCCAAACAACCCAACGCGGGAGGCACTCGAAAAAGCACTGGCCATTCTTGAAGGAGGATCGGTTGGTATGGCGTTCGGGTCGGGTCAGGCAGCAACAATGACGCTGTTTCAGGCGCTACGTCCGGGCGATCACGTCTTGCTCTCGACGGATGCGTACTACGGTACGCCCGCTTTACTTGAACAGGTTTTTCATCCGTGGGGGCTTACATATACGCGTGTTCCCATGAATGATTTAGACGCTATTAAAGCATCAATTCACGAAAATACGCGCGTTGTCTGGTGTGAAACGCCTTCCAACCCAATGCTCGACATTACAGATTTGCTATCGGTAAGTCGGCTGGCGCACGACGCAGGCGCCATTTGTGTGTGCGATAATACGTGGGCAACGCCCGTACTCCAGCGTCCGCTCGATCTAAACTGCGACGTAGTGATGCACTCAACGACCAAATACCTTAGCGGCCACAGCGACGTACTAGGCGGAGCGTTGATTTTTAAACAGGATAATGACTTCACGCAACGCGTGCGAACCTTACAGGGCTTATCCGGCGCAGTGCCGTCGCCATTCGATTGCTGGCTGGTAAGCCGAGGCATTAAAACCCTGGGGGTCCGTGTGCGCGCACAAACAGCTACAGCACAGGCGATCGCTGAATTTTTAGATGGTCATCCATCTGTCGAGAAAGTACATTATCCGGGTTTGGCGAACCATCCCGATCGGGCTATTATCCGTCAGCAGATGAACGCGCCGGGAGCGATGCTCTCCGTACAGGTGAAAGGTGGTCAGGACGAAGCGCTCCGGTTTATTGGTAAGTTAAACTTGTTTATCCGTGCCACGAGTCTTGGTGGTGTAGAGAGTTTAATTGAACATCGAGCGAGTGTCGAAGGGCCAAATTCGTCAACGCCAAAAAATCTGCTACGTATTTCTGTCGGCCTTGAACATGCCGAGGACTTAATCGCTGATCTTGCCCGGGCGCTACGTTAGTTATCGAAACCGCTTGGGAACAATGCGAGGCATCGGCTTCAGAAATTGCATAGGTGGCTCGGCAGGCTGACGGTAGCGGAGGGGTTTCTGTTCCATCAAATACGTAACCGATGAGTCAGGAACTTTGATTGGCATATTGTCCAGCGAAGCCCGCATTACGTTCTTGGGGTCTGTATGGTATCGATAAAACGAATTGTTCGGGCGGGCATTGGGTATGTGATCCGGAGGCATTCCCTCCGGAAGCGTGTCCCGTCGAATCAACTGTGTCGGCGACTGCGCATAAACACAGCCTGTTAGCATCAACAACCCCAGCATCGTTTTCATCAGTATACGATCATTTAGCCTTATGTTATGATGTAAAGACTCCTGTAATTCCATAAACGTTGCAAGTGTTGCTACGCTAATCATGGTGAAACTAAAGGCCAAATGGCGGGGTTCTTTACTTGCATTTTTGACTAGAACACAATGAAAATTGCCCTCATTTCCACCTCGTCGCGCAAAAACAGTAACTCACTGCGTTTTGTTAATTACCTCCGGCACGTACTGGCCGAAGAAGGTCAGCACGAGGTATCCATAGTAACGTTTGAGGAGTACGATATTCCGTTTGTGGGGCAAGGTTCATTGAAAAAAGAAACCCTGACCTCCTTTCAACGGGAGCTCATAAGCGCCTGGGAATCCGCCGATCTGGTACTTTTTGCAATGCCCGAGTACAACTGGACAGCCCCTCCCCAGGCTACCAATGCTGTTCATCAGCTTGGAGGCCCAACGTTCAAGCATCTGTTTGATAATAAAGTATTTGCAATGGTCGGCATATCAAATGGACGTGGAGGCCGTCAGCCCGCACTGGATATGACCACCGTAGTAAACAAGCTGATTAGCTTTACGAACAGTTACTCCATCGTGTCGCCAAAGCTGTACGAATCTCACGAAACCGATAAAAATCTGGATGAACATGGCCGATTTGTTGGCCACGAAATCTATGAACGAACAGCCCGGGCGTTTTTGGCCTATACGCTGAACGTAGCACAACGCTGGATGAGTCCAAGTTTAATAGATCGGTAACGTTGATACGTTACTGCGGCTAGTTTTCATTTATCCACTCATTTAGCTTTTTACTGCTGACAGCCCCTTAATTGGGCATCTACTGTTCAACAGAAACCTGATATGTACCTGTCAACGTCTTTCAGGCGGACACTAAAACTGCCAGCATCGTAGCCACTAACTCGATGCTGGCAGTTTTTCTACATCATACTTGTTTGAATTCGCTGCCAATACTTACAGCACCAGTTCTATAGCGCTCACTTATTGCTGCTCAGACCGATCAATGCGATACGTGCACTCCATTTTAAATTGGTTGTATCGGTGGCATATAAAAGGATTACGCCTGAATAAAGCTAAGCGAAATGGCGATTTTGACAACTTAACCAGAGCGTATTATCAACAAAATACCATTTTAGTATACATACTAAAAAAAACAACTTAAAATAAACAATTCTGAAAAACAAAAAGATTAATTAACTATACAATACATCTATAAATATGTGCATTTATTATCTTTGCCATATGAAAAATTAAATAGACATTAAAATGCAAAAAGAATCTCAACATATATACTTCTATTTCTTCTAGATAAACACGGATGAAAAGTATTGGTCTGACCTCCAGTATTATATTGCTTATCGCCTGTTTTTCTACCAAGTTTACATTCGGCCAGATAAGTCAACATCTCTATCAGTCGCTTCCCGATTCACTACGTCCTGTTGACTACAAACGACTAACTCTTAATGAGTTTCAGAAAGTATTAATAAATAGAAGCACCGTAAAAAGCTGGGGGGCAGTTGAATACCATGAATTGAGCTCCCTTTGCTATCAGCTTGGGCCAAGGTATATTACGATCGCGAATGTACAGGATCGGCTGAAATTCCTCTTAGGTATTTGTGGGACTCTGTATGATAATGACAATTTATATTCTGGTAGGGCTGTTACTGCAACAGGACGTAAAGGAAACTATCAAACGGAACATACCAACGTTGTTGCCAATATTAAGTATATTGATACTTATATCAGCGAATTAAAAAAACACCGGCCGACTGATAAAACAGAACTGTCAAGAGGGTATTATTTAAAGTCGTTTTTCCAATTTGAGAACGACGACTTTACGGAAGCTATAAACAGTTGCCAGCTTGGTCTGGCCATAGCCAAGGAATCGAATAATCGATTTATTAACAAACTCTATGCACAATTTGCTTATTTCTATAATTTACTTGGTTTACCGACGCATTCCCTGGTGTATTGCGATAGTGCTCGGGCCACGGTTAGTGCATTGCCTACTATTCCTTCTGAACTAGTCAACAGTATAAGCACCATATCCTCCTTCAAACAGAGGGCTTATCTAAGTTTATTTATTCGGCAACCTCGTTCTGTATACGCCGATAGCATACGAGCAATACACAAGCAGATTTCATACGATCAGTACACAAAAGGTCGTCGGAAAGCTACGTCCTATATTGTACTGGCAGGGATGAATTTTTATCAGCAAAACTATAAGCAGACGCTGGCTTATCTCGATTCGGCCCAGCACACTTTCCCTGAACTTCACTTTCTTTTGCTGTGGCAGGATGGTCTGGTGTACAAAGGAGTAAGTTTACTACGGTTGGGCAGGAAGCAGGAAGCCAAAAAAGTGCTTGAGCAGTTGAATTTTTTGAATGTCCATACACCCGCTATAACACTTGCTCTACAAGAGCTGATTTCGGTGGAGAAACAGGATCAAAACCGGGATAAAGTCTTACATTACCATGATCTTCTGCTGGCGTTTACGCAAAGAAGGCATGCGCTGGAAATGCAGGGGAAAGCCCTCGAAATGACCCAGAAATACAATCTGTCGACTCGGGAT
>NZ_JBMDWV010000101.1:0-12051 GCF_048594605.1 Spirosoma sp. | reverse complement strand
AAACGGTGTTGCAAACGGACCAGCGTTTCGACGTTGCCCATTTGGCCGACGTACTAACGGCAACGACAAACCAGTACGTAACCAGTTATGAACACGATCGGCTTGATGTATACGGTAAAGGCCGGGATTTTAGCGACGATTGTAACTATTGGTGTTCACTGATCAAACAGATCACCATTTACGGCTACCTTGAGAAAGACGTTGACAACTACGGCGTTTTGAAGCTAACGCAGAGGGGGATGAATTATATCGAAGACCCCTACCCAATTACGCTTTCTAAAGACCATGATTATGAGCAGTCAGGCGTCGATGCCAAAGAAGACGAGGATAAGGACGTAGTACCATCGTCAGGTGGTGTTGCTTACGATGAAGAATTGCTCGGTCTGCTGAAAGCACTACGTAAGAAGATTGCAAAAGAAAAAAATCTTCCTCCCTATGTTATCTTCCAGGAAACGTCGATGGAAGAAATGGCCACTACATATCCCACTACACGTGAGGAAATGGCGCAGATTAATGGAGTCGGGATGGGGAAAGTGCAGAAATTTGGCCGCCCATTTATCGACCTGATTACAAAATACGTAGAAGATAATGAGATAGAAACAGCCAAGGATGTAGTCATCAAATCCACGGTCAATAAATCGAAAGTAAAAATTTTCATTATCCAGCAGATTGACCGCAAAGTTGATTTGGACGAAATCGCCGAAGCGAAATCGCTGTCAATGGAGGATCTGATGGAAGAAATTGAGCATATCTGTTATTCCGGCACACGACTTAACCTCGACTACTACATTAACCAGGTAATGGATGAAGATCGTCAGGACGAAATCTATGATTATTTCATGCAGGCCGAAAGCGATAATATTGCCGTAGCTATGCGCGAGTTTGGTGGAGACGATTTTACAGAACAAGATTTACGGTTAATGCGTATTAAATTCCTGTCGGAAGTAGCTAATTAGTGATAAGTGGTGCGTGGTCAGTGCTGAATGAAATCCCATTCTGCGCTCATCACGCATTACTTATCACTCGTCTTTTTATGAATATACTTATACTAGGTTCGGGTGGGCGCGAACATGCATTTGCGTGGAAATTAGCGCAAAGCCCGTCATGTGATACGTTGTTTGTGGCACCAGGTAATGCTGGAACTGCTCAGGTAGCAACTAATTTATCGGTTAGTTATAATGATTTTCAGGCCATTACAGAGGTAATTCGGGACAAAAAAATTGATTTGCTTATCGTTGGCCCCGAAGAACCTTTAGTAAAGGGAGTCGTTGATTTCTTACGTAGCGAATCTGATCTGGCAAATCTGCGAATTGTCGGACCTGATGCACAGGGCGCTCAACTGGAAGGAAGTAAGGATTTTTCTAAGCAGTTTATGCTTCGTCACGGTATTCCGACTGCCGCATCGAAGACGTTTGTTGCTGAAACACTCGAAGATGGTCTGGCATATCTGGGAACTCATTCATTACCAGTTGTCCTGAAAGCCGATGGGTTAGCAGCAGGTAAGGGCGTAATTATTGCTGAGACGCTGGCAGAAGCAGAAATGGCGCTGCGTGATATGCTTGATGGGCAAAAGTTTGGGGCGGCCGGTAGCAAAGTAGTTATCGAACAGTTTCTGCGTGGTATTGAGTTATCCGTTTTTGTTCTTACGGATGGCGTAAACTACAAAATTCTGCCTGAGGCAAAAGATTATAAGCGAATTGGTGAAGAAGATACAGGGCCAAACACGGGCGGAATGGGGGCCGTTTCGCCGGTAGTATTCGCCAATAAAGCCTTTTTACAAAAGGTTGAAGATAAAGTGGTGAAACCAACGCTTGCCGGATTACAAAAAGAAGGTATTCGTTATCAGGGCTTTATCTTTATTGGCTTAATGAAAGTCAACGGAGAGCCTTACGTTATTGAGTACAATGCTCGTATGGGCGACCCTGAAACAGAGGTTGTGTTGCCTCGAATTCAGACCGATTTGGTTGATCTGATGGTAGCCACTGCTGATGGAGAATTAGATAAAATATCCGTACAGGTGTCGCCCCAGACGGCTGTGACAACTGTACTGGTATCGGGAGGATATCCTGGTGAATACGTGACGGGTAAAATCATTTCTGAACTTGAGCGTTTAGAAGATGTAACGGCCTTTCATGCCGGAACTTTAGTGAAAAATGGTAACGTATTAACTAATGGTGGACGAGTCTTAGCGATAACCGCTCAGGCTAACTCGCTCGAAAACGCCGTCAGAAAATCGCAGGAAGCGGCTCGGGCGGTGCGATTTGATGGAAAACAGTACCGGAGAGATATTGGGGTTGACCTGATTCGGTATGCGGATTAACTGAGTTGTATAGTTACTGAGTTATACGGTTTTAAAGTTACCTATTGGCCTTTACACTATATAACTCTACGACTCTATAACTTTATAACTTTATTAATATGTCTTGTAAATCCTGTGCAACCGGTGGGTGTGGGACCCAACGCGGAGCATCCGATGGGCAGAAAACAGCTACAGCAGGGTGCGGAAGTGGAGGGTGCGGCACCGGAGGTTGTAATAAATTGAATTCATTCGACTGGCTGAGCGACATTGCCATGCCAGGTTTGAAAAAGTACGATGTTGTTGAGGTGAAGTTTAAGGGTGGACGAAAAGAATACTATCGTAATGTTCATCAACTTGATCTGACTACCGGCGACTACGTAGTAGCCGAGATGCAATCGGGCTTTCATATCGGTGCTGTTTCGCTGCAAGGTGAACTAGTTCGTCTGCAGGTGAAAAAGCGCGGGGTAAAAATCACCGACGATACGAAGGTTATTCATCGGATTGCAACGCCAAAAGATATGGAGCGCCATGAACAGGCCATACTACGTGATTTACCGGCTCTCTATCGCTCTCGCGAAATTATTCGTGAGTTGAAGCTCAACATGAAGCTATCTGACGTTGAATTCCAGTCAGATAATACCAAAGCCACATTTTACTATTCGTCGGAAGAACGCGTTGACTTCCGGGAGTTGATCAAAATGCTGGCGAGCGAGTTTAAGGCTCGAATCGAAATGCGGCAGATTAGTTTGCGTCAGGAAGCTGGCCGACTCGGAGGAATTGGCTCCTGTGGTCGCGAACTCTGCTGTTCAACCTGGCTTACTGATTTTAAAAACATCGCTACGTCGGCAGCTCGTTACCAGAACCTGTCACTAAATCCAGCAAAGCTATCTGGCCAGTGCGGGCGTTTGAAATGCTGCCTGAACTACGAGTTAGATACGTATATTGATGCGCTGCGGGATATTCCGACGATTGAAAAACCGCTCGAAACCCAAAAAGGCAGGGCCTTTTTACAGAAGACCGATATTTTCCGCAAACTCATGTGGTTTGGCTACAGTGCTGAAAGTACCTGGCATCCACTGCCTATAGCCCGCGTACTGGAAATTGTGGAGCTGAATAAACGAGGAGTTATTCCCGAGTCGTTTGACGTACTAACGCCCGTAGGCGAAAAAGAGCCTGTAACAGCAGCCGCTTTGAATAGCGATCTTCAAAAACTGGACGCCAAATACACGGCGAAACCAGCCAAGAAGAAAAAGAAGAAATTCAAAGGTGCGGAGGGTAATACACCGAAACCTGCTTCTAATGGTAAAACTCATTAACAAAAAAGCCTGATTTTATAGATCAGGCTTTTTTGTTAACTTCTTAGAAATCTCCCGAGTAGAAAGGGCTAAAAACGTAGTAACTGCTATCCCGTTTAGCGCGTTGCGGGGCTGTTTCGACATAAATCGCGAAACGTTTAGCCCGATCGTGTTCGGTACGCCATTCCTGAAAAGAGCGTTCGCGCGTATAGAGTTTGGCCACTTCCCGAATGTGTACAGTTTCTAGACTTTTGGCGTTGGCGGGTAGCCCATTAATGTATACGTCAATATCATCAGCGTATTCGTCATAGAGCTTTAGGTAATCGTCTTTCTTTCGTTTAACAAAGGCGAATTTATTATGGAAGAAAGTTGCTTCGAGCAGTCCGTTCATGGAAAACGACTCAGAGCGGCCAAGTGGATAATCCGATATAGCATTAGCTAATAAAAATTGCTTCCATGTAGCACGGACATAATTTATGGCAGGAGTCTTATGAGTTGTACTAACGAATAGCCGATAAGACTCTGGGTATTTGCTGGTATTTACACCGTCATCTCGTTTTTGGTAAATCAATACATCGTCGACTTCTTCGAACGTCAACGCAGATAAAGCAGAAGGTGCTGTTTCCTGACCATTTATAAGCACTTTAATGAGACCTATGTCTATATGTTTCAGACTTAGGCGATTATTCTTCAGGCATAATATTTCAGGATAGTTGAATAAAGGACTTATTACGACTGGTTTATCATTTATTGAAATGATTCTACCAGACGATAACAGGCTCGCCCGTCGGTACCAGACACCTACTTCCTGATCAAGTTCATTAGTTAATACCCGCGTTGCATTAGAGAGTGGGAAAGGGCGCTTTAAATTAACGAAAGTAGCATCTTGCGAATCTGTATGCGGGTGCTTACAGGCGATTATCAATGTTCCCAGCAGGACTACCCAGGCAACGTAGCGACACCAGGCAAGCGAATCGGAAGGACGGCCGTTAATCATGCCGATGCGTTGGCGGAGAGTAGGCCCATAGAACGGATTAGTAAGCCGGGATTGATCGGATAACAAACTCGCTTTCAGTAAATTGAACTGATACGTTTTTGCGTCAACACCCTCTGTTAATACGACTTGATCAGCACGAAACTCGAGCGTTTGATGGAGCAGGTGGCGAAATAAGTAAGCAGCTGGATTGAACCAGAAAAAAATGCATACCAACTCCGCTCCGATTGTATCAAGGCTATGCCGTTCCCGAACATGAACCCGCTCATGACGCAGAATATGTTCCAGTTCGATAGAAGTATAGTTAGCAGGATTCAGGACGACCCAACTGAAAAACGAAAAGGGTGACGTAACGGTTGAGTTTTTCGCCAGCGTAAATCCTTCATACACTTCATGCAGGGACTTTCGGATGAGTCTTTGTAGCGATACTAGTTGAATACTAAAGCGGATCAATACGGTCGAAAAGCCGATTGTATAAAGTATAATCAGACTTAGTTGCCAATTCCATGCGAATTTCTCTGGCTGATTCTGGAAAGCTCGGTACGTCTTTTTGTCAGGAAATGTAATCGTTACGTCGGGCTGGGGTTCAGGTAGTATTTTTGGTACAATTGCCTGCGTTGTCCGTTGCATAGCCGCTCGAACAGGTAGTGGGCGCCAGTCAGGTAGTTCAAGCAGCGGAAACAGTAAAGCGCAAGCCAAACCTAGCCATAAAGCCAGACGGTTCAGGCTAAAAAACGTTTCGCGCCGGAGCAGTACGTAGTAGGCAATACTGACCACGGCCAGCAACGTGTTGACCAATATAATATAACGTAGCGTTTCCATAATTCGAAACGTTGATAAGACTACTACCTGTTAGCGTCACTACTGGCAGACATACCGATACGTAGTATTATTTCTTTTCGATCATTGCCAGAATCTCACGTAGCTCATCGGCAGAGATTTTCTCGGTTTTGGCAAAGTAACTGACCAGATTCTTGTACGAGTTGTCGAAATAGTCATCCACCACTTTTTTCAGAACGAATCGATTTTGATAGGCTTCTTTCGTAACAATTGGATAGTACTCATGTGTGTTACCATACGCCCGATGACCTACGTAGCCTTTTTCTTCGAGATTACGAATGATGGTTGAGACCGTATTGTAGTGTAGAGGAGGGTTTGTAAAATGCGGAACCATATCTTTTACGTAGCTCTGTTCCATCTTCCAGAGCACCTGCATTACTTCTTCTTCCTTAGCTGTTAACTTTTCCATAGAACAAATATAAAACTATTTTTATAGTTAAAAAACGGTTTGTGTAGTTTTTTAGAGTTTGAAAAGCCAGCGTGCCCGTCGTAGCTTTGTAATATATTTCTGGTGAACCATGAAGCGATTGGGATGGGTACTTTGGGTTACGTTGCTGATGTTCAGTTGCGATACGAATACTGTCTATAATGAATATACGGATATTGAGGATGGGAAGTGGTATATCAAGAACGCGCCTTCTTTTTCGTTTGAAATTAAGGATGCCGCAGTACCCTACAACATTTATTACAATCTGCGAAACAGTTTGTCATATGGCTACTATAACCTGTACCTCACCCGTTATTTGCGTGATGCCAGTGGTAAAGAGATTGAATCGCGGCTAGATGAACTGATATTAATGGATCCAAAAACAGGTAAGCCCAATGGTGATGGCCTTGGCGACCTATTTGATCACAAGTTTCTGATGAAACGTAACTATCGCTTTCCGAAGCCTGGAAAATATACCATGCAGGTTCGGCAGTATATGCGTCAGGACCCGCTGCTGAATATTCTGAGTGTAGGCATTACAGTTGAAAAAGCGGCTCCTGCACCAGCCAAAAATTAGCGAATAATGCTCCTCCATTTACTACGTAGAAATCGGTTTTTCTTTCTTCCTTACGTATTAGCCTTGGTTGCGGTAGGAATACTTCAGTTTCTTTATACCCAGGAGCAACTCATGCAATGGATCAATTTTCGCAACACTCCGCTTGCTGACCTGCTTTTTCCGTACGTTACCTATCTGGGTGACGGCGTTTTTTATGTTTTTGTCTGTCTGATACTTCTGACTTATAATCGGCGCATCGGCTTGATGGCTTTTGCCAGTTTTGCGCTCTCGTCATTGACATCCGAGTTTCTGAAAAAAATTATCTTTTCCAATTCGCCCCGTCCTCTCAAGTTTTTCGAGCATTCGACCTATCAATACCATGTTATTGAGGGTCTGGAGATCCACAGCATTAACAGTTTTCCATCAGGTCATACTACTACAGCCTTTGCTATGTTTAGCCTGTTGGCACTTCTTGATAGCCGGAAGGAACGTGGTTTGATTTGCCTGGCGTTAGCTATTCTAACGGGCTATTCTCGCGTTTACTTATTTCAGCATTTTGTTGAAGATGCGTACGTTGGCTCTTTGGTCGGAACTATATCATCGGTTATAGTTTATTTACTTATGGATCAATGGGTAAGAAAGAAAGAAAAATTAGACGCAATTTAGACCTGCTTTTGCCTACCTTTGTTTAGGCCTCCGCCGAACCATTGCCAACGCGGAGTCGTTACTTCATCATACTACCGACTACAACCAACGAGGTTTGACAACTCTCTCATGAGCGACGCCATCAAACATGAGTGCGGCATTGCCCTGATCCGGCTCCGCAAACCGTACCAATATTACATCGACAAGTACGGCACGGCTCTCTACGGAGCCAACAAACTTTATCTGCTGATGGAAAAGCAGGTGAATCGCGGCCAGGACGGGGCCGGAATTGCGAACATCAAACTGGACGTACCGCCCGGCCATCGGTACATCAGCCGATACCGTTCGGTTGATCAGCGCCCAGTGACAGATATTTTCGAGAAGGTTAACAAGAAATTTCGGAAGGCCCTCAAGAATAATAAAGACAAAGCGAAAGATGCTCACTGGCTTCAGCAGCACGTAGCATTCACGGGCGAAGTCTGGATGGGACACTTGCGTTATGGTACCCACGGTTCGAACGAGATTGAAAATTGCCATCCCATGCTTCGGTTAAGTAACTGGAGAAGCCGAAATTTAGTTGTGGCGGGTAATTTCAATATGACCAACGTCGACGATTTGTTTACCAAACTCGTTTCACTCGGCCAGCATCCGAAGGACAAAGTAGATACCGTTACGGTGATGGAGAAAATTGGACATTTCCTGGATGAGGAAAACCAGCGCGTCTTCGAGCGATTCAAAGGTATTTACGAAAATCCCGATCTGTCGGATATTATTGAGGATAACCTCGATTTACAACGGGTACTGCACCGTTCCTGCCGCGATTTTGATGGTGGCTACGCTATGGTCGGTATGACGGGCTATGGCGCTGCCTTTGTTGCGCGCGACCCGGCGGGTATTCGGCCTGCTTACTATTATGCGGATGACGAAGTCGTTGTTGTGGCCTCTGAAAAACCTGCTATTAAAACGGCCTTCAATGTCGATTATAGTGCGATTCAGGAAGTGAAGCCTGGGCACGCCCTAATTATCGACAAACATGGGGAGTATGCTGAGCAGGAATTTGTACAACCCATCGAAAAGAAATCCTGCAGCTTTGAACGGATTTACTTCTCGCGTGCTACGGACCCTGATATTTACAATGAGCGTAAAATGCTGGGGAAACTGCTGATTCCGCAGATTCTCAAAGAAATAAATTACGACCTCGAAAATACGGTATTCTCCTATATACCCAATACCGCCGAAACGGCATTCTTTGGCATGGTAGAAGGCCTGGAAGATTATTTGGCCAAGCAGCGGAAGAAAGCCATTATGGAAGGCATTCTGTTCGAGGAAGAACTTGATCGGGTACTTTCATTTCGGCCACGTATCGAAAAGTTGGTCGCTAAAGACGTAAAACTGCGGACATTCATCACGGATGACGCCCAGCGTGACGATATGGTGTCGCACGTGTACGACACTACGTTCGAAGTCATCAAAAAAGGGAAAGATAACGTAGTGGTAGTCGATGATTCCATTGTTCGCGGTACTACGTTGGAAAAAAGCATTCTCAAAATGCTGGATCGGCTGGGACCTAAGAAAATAATCATTGTTTCATCGGCTCCGCAAATTCGTTTCCCTGACTGCTACGGCATTGATATGTCGAAGTTTAAGGAATTCATCGTTTTCCGTGCTGCACTGGAATTATTGAAGGAGCGCGGCCAGGAAAATCTGCTCGATGAGGTATATGCACAGTGCGTAGCTGCGATTGAGTCAGGAAATGCTTCGCAGGAAAATCATGTAAAAGCGCTATTCGAGCCTTTTACGAATGAAGACTTATCCCGCAAAGTGGCACAGATTGTTACACCAAACGACTTGCAGGCTGAAGTAGCCGTTGTTTATCAGACAGTTGCGGATTTACATCAGGCTTGCCCAAATCACTCTGGTGACTGGTACTTCACAGGTGATTATCCAACTCCTGGAGGAAACAAAGTTGTCAATAAGGCCTTTGTAAACTTTATGGAAGGTAAGCTGGTAAGAGCCTATTAGAACAAAACATAAAGAGAAGGAAAGGGACGAAAGGTAATAAGGAGTTTTCCTACTTTTCGTCCCTTTTCCTTTTTTACTTTTGCTTATTTTAAGTTTGTTTTTCGATGCGTATTCCTGAAGAGACTGTTGAGCGAATTCGACAATCTGCCGATATTCTGGAGGTAATCAATGATTTCGTTTCGCTCAAGAAACGAGGTAGTAACTATATTGCCTGTTGCCCATTTCATAACGAGAAAACCCCATCGTTTAACGTTAATCCGGTTCGGCAGATTTACAAGTGCTTTGGCTGCGGAAAAGCGGGTGATGCTGTTCGGTTCATAATGGATATCGAGAATGTTGGTTATGGAGAAGCATTACGCTACCTGGCGAAAAAATACGGTATCGAGATTGAAGAGCAGGAGCAAACGCCGGAAGAACTACTACGTCAGAATGAGCGGGAGAGTCTACTGATTGTACTAAACTTTGCCAAAACGTTTTTTCAGGAAACATTGCTGAACACTGACGAAGGTAAGAGCATTGGGCTTAGTTACTTTCGGGAGCGTGGATTTACTAATCCAACAATTGAAGCGTTTGAACTGGGCTATACACTCGATCAGTGGGACGCGTTATTGCAAGAAGGTTTGCGACGAGGCTATAATCGTGATTTACTCGAAAAAGCGGGTTTGGTCTTGATCAAAGAAGCAGAAGCAGGCGGCCGGCAAAAAGTTTTCGATCGCTTTCGGGGACGGGTTATGTTTCCAATTCATAACGTATCGGGGCGTGTAATTGCTTTTGGCGCCCGTATTCTGAAAACGGATAAGAGTCAGCCTAAATACTTAAACTCGCCCGAAACCGCCGTATATCATAAAAGTCAGGTTTTGTATGGAATCTTTCAGGCCAAGCAAGCGATTCGTCAGGAGGATGTCTGTTATCTGACAGAGGGATATACAGATGTGATTTCGTTGCACCAGGCGGGAATCAGGAACGTAGTAGCTTCCTCAGGTACGTCATTGACAACCGAGCAGATTCGACTCATTGCCCGATTCACTCCCAACGTAACGATTCTGTATGATGGGGACGCTGCTGGTATCAAAGCTGCCTTGCGTGGTTTGGACATGGTGCTGGAAGAGGGCTTAAATCTTAGGCTTTTATTATTACCCGACGGCGAAGATCCAGACAGTTACGTTCACAAAGTCGGTGCGGAAGCCTTTAAAACCTACATCCGCGAACACTCGCAGGACTTCATCGACTTTAAAGCCAGGCAGTGGCTGACAGAAGCAGGCGATAATCCGTTGAAAAGGGCTGAAGGCATATCGGATGTTTGCGTCAGCATTACTAAAATTCCTGACCCGCTCAAACGTCAGACCCTTTCGCAGCGTGTAGCGCAGGTTTTCCATGTAAGTGAACAGACTGTTATTTCAGAGATAAATCGTTTACTACGTAAGCAGCAAGACCAGCGGCAGAAAGATTCCAGCCGTCAGCAGCGTTCTGCTGATCAGAGTAAACAACAGCCTATAACACCAGTTGCTACGTCGGCAAAAAATGAACCCTCGCTTGACGATATAAATGCGTTATTAGACGATTTCAGCGAAAGCACAGAGGAGTTTCATCTACCAGGCGTCGTTACGTTACCAAGTAAGTCGAACGAGCTTATAAAAGCAGCCAAAACGCCTTTATCATATCAGGAGGAAGAATGTATTCGCCTACTTATGAATTATGGCGCCCGGGAATTAGAACCCGGCATTACGCTCTGTCAATACGTCCTCAGCGAGCTACATGAAATTGAATTTCAAACGACCCCGTTCGATCTGATGCTGACTCTGTTTCGGGAAGCGTATAGCCGCGGGGATATTCTGACTGCCAGTGATTTTTTGAATCGTGGTGCCAATGAGTTAGAGCGGTCGGATAATACGGAGGTTCAGGATCAAACCATTCACCTAACTACCCCTCGCTATGAAATTAGTGAGGGGTGGCTGAAGCATGAAATTTTTGTACCCTCAGAAGAAGAGATAACTATATTAGCTGATGCCGCCTATCGGAACATACTACGTATCAAAAAAATGTTGGCTGAACAGCGTATGGCTTCACTGCAACAATTACTTCGTGAATCAGGTAGTAAATCGCCAGAAGAAGCGGATCAACTGTTAGCGGAGTTTATGCACTTTAAACGGATAGATATTGAAATATCGAGCCTTCTGGGAACAGTTATTTCTGGTTAGATCAGAATGCGTAAAAAACCCCAGCCATATGGCTGGGGCTTACCTTTATCATTAGGGAGGGGTGAACACTATGCTTGAGCAACCACTGTGATGCTAGTTAGTTCTGCATCAATTTTCCGATTCAACTCATCCAGCAAACAAGCATGAGAATAAAGTTGACCTGGTTTAGTTGGTTGTGTTGAACGTTCAGAACGCTGACCTGACATATCCAGCAAGAGAGTCATAAGGACGTCGGTTGAATGCTCACGTAATTCCATGAGTCGTTGCAGCCTTGCCCGATGAGTTGCTGATTGCCTACGAGTAGATGATTGTAAAGAGTTAATCGCTTTGTCAAGTTTAGCGTACCGGTAATGAAAGGCCTCGGTTGCTTTCGCCCACTTCATTACTAAGCTTTGTACCTCTTCGACCGATATTTCGTAACCAGATTTTTGCTGTTTCATCACTCTACATTCAAATACGTGTTTTGCAACTGAATGATCAAATGTAGGGGCGAGTGGAGGCCTAAAGCAAGCTTGTCTGCGTGAAATCACCATTTTCCCGACTGAAATCACCCATAAAGTCTGGCCTAATTGAGTGATTTCGTCTGGAAAAACAGCGATTTCATCCTTAAAGTGTTACTTAAACGATTTTGTCAATATTACCTTCAGCCTCTAATACGCTTTATGAACATGAACCAACCAATCAATGATCAGGAAAATGCTAAAAAATTTGCCCTCCGACGACGTGATTTTTCGATTCTGGTAGCTCAATCCGAACCGTTCACATGCGAAGTATT
>NZ_JBMDWV010000100.1:0-21363 GCF_048594605.1 Spirosoma sp. | reverse complement strand
CAGTTGCTACTACGTTGGGACGTTCGGCCGGCGTGTTGTATCAACTTTACGCGCTGACCCACACTAAAGGATCAATACAGGTTCTGCAGTCGGATGTTGTGCCTGACACGAACATTATCCGCAATCTGCTTAGTCTGGCGGTGGGTGGTACCAGTCAGTTCCTGGTTGGTTCGGCCAGCTGGATTTTCCTGACCCGAATTCTGTCTACATACGGCAGCGACGTAGTGGCAGGTTATACGATTGCCATTCGGATTATTGTGTTTACGATCCTGCCTTCATGGGGCTTAGCGAATGCGGCCGCTACGTTGGTTGGGCAGAATCTGGGGGCTGGCCAGCCCGAACGTGCCGAAACGTCTGCCTGGCGAGCGGCTTTCTGCAACATGCTTTTTTTAGCGGCAGTTGGCGCGGGGTTCTTCCTGGGTGCTGCCGAAGTGGTTAGCCTTTTCGACAATAACAGCCGTGTGGTTGATGTTGCGGTACAGTGTCTGCGCGTGTTCTGCCTGGGATACCTGTTTATGGCCTATGGCATGGTGCTAAGTCAGTCCCTTAATGGTGCAGGCGACACAAAAACGCCGACCATTATTAACATTGTCTGCTTCTGGGTCGTTGAAATTCCACTGGCCTATACGCTCGCTCATCTGCTAAACTGGGGACCTCCCGGCGTATTCTGGTCAGTAGCGATCAGCGAAACCCTGCTGGCATTCATTGCGATTCTTGTGTTCCGCCGGGGACGCTGGAAAACGATCCAGGTATGATGATTGTCACTACGTTGGAACGATTTTTCGCCGAAACTTTTCCCCGGAAGGGGCCGTTAAATTATTGTTGTAGTCATTGAATGATCATTTTCTTCGTCTTATCGATTCCATAAAAAGAAGCCTGATGATGCGAATCAAATTACGGTTCAATAACTACCCGAAGAATATCGAAACTACTATATGATTGATACCCATAAACAACCCGAAACCGCTGTATTGGTCGCGCTGATTACACAAAAACAGACGGCTGAACAGACCAAGGAATATTTAGACGAATTAGCGTTTCTGGCCGAAACATCGGGCGTTAAAACCCTGAAATCGTTTACGCAGAAACTCGAACGACCCGACACCCGCACCTTTGTGGGAAAAGGAAAACTGGAAGAGATCAAGACCTATATTCTCGACAATCCGGTTGACTCGATCATTTTCGACGACGATCTGACACCTGCGCAGGTACGTAACCTGGAAGCGGAGTTTAACGAGATTAAAGTTCTGGACCGGAGTCTGCTCATCCTGAATATTTTCTCGTTACGTGCCCAAACCGCGCAATCGCGCGTGCAGGTTGAGTTGGCGCAGTATCAGTATATGTACCCCCGATTAACCCGGATGTGGAGCCACCTGACCAGTCAGAAAGGGGGCGTTGGGATGCGTGGACCAGGGGAGAAAGAGCTTGAAACGGACCGACGTATCGTTAAAGACCGGATTGCGTTTTTAAAAGATAAGTTAGCCAAAATTGACCGTCAGAGCCAGACACGCCGAAAAGAACGCGACCGATTGGTACGGGTGGCGCTGGTTGGATACACCAACGTAGGTAAGTCGACGCTCATGCGGACAATGGCAAAAACCGATGTCTTTGCGGAAAATAAACTATTCGCTACGGTCGATTCCACAGTACGTAAGGTGACGCTCGGTAACATTCCATTTTTGCTGACCGATACGGTTGGTTTTATCCGGAAGTTGCCAACCATGTTGATCGAGTCGTTTAAATAGACACACGACGAAGTGCGCGAAGCCCATATACAGGTGGACGTTGTGGTAGTATAGCACCCAAAATTTTAATAGCAGATTTATGTCGTCAACGATACGCTGACCGATATCAAAGCTGCCGACAAACCCATGGTGCTGGTCTTCAACAAAATGGATCGGTTTGTTCCAAAAGATGAATGGACTGAACAGCCCCATTCCTCCGAAGACGATGATACGTTTCAGGATACACACGAAGACGTAATTGTACCCGTGGCGGTTCGTAAGAAAACCGCGCTGGAGTACCTAAAGAAAACGTATCTGGCTCAGAAAGCCGATTACGTAGCCTTTATTTCTGCCGAAACAGGTGAGAATGTTGGGGAATTACGTGAGTTACTGTACGATCTGGTGAAGGAAAAACATTACCAGATTTACCCAAACTGGTTGCACGTACCGCTCACAGAATCAGCCGAATACGGCGACGGTTTGGCAAGCTGACGGATTTTCGGCACTTTTGTAGAACTGTAGAGACGCAAGGTATTGCGTCTCTACTTTTTGGTCTCGTAGTTCAACGGATAGAATAGACGTTTCCTAAACGTTTGATATGGGTTCGATTCCCGTCGAGACCACCAAACTAGAATAAAAGCCCTAATACGCATTGTATAGGGCTTTTTTCATTTGTCTATCGTGCAGGGGCGAGGCTTCTAACAGTTTTTACTTCTTTAAAATTGTAACCTGGCTGCATTCTGTTTTTCACAAATCAAAATCAATTCTACAAAAGATAGTATGGTCTACTGCTTCACTGATTTTGTCGTGCTTCCTGCGGCTGAAACCTTACTTATTCGTATAGATCAAAATGGATTCGGCCTGCACCGTCACCGATTCACAGCTAGCCACTACGTCCGGAGCTGACTGAGGACCTCGCCAGTGCGGATCAGCTGAATCCAGCAGATTGTGCCAGTCTCGCTCGCTGGACGGAAGCGTAAGCACTTGAGGCTCTTTCGAGAAATTCATCAGACAAACAACCGTTTCGACCGATTTGTCTGGCTGTGTATGCCGTCGGAGTAACGTAAGCGTTTGTCGAAGCTCGTCAACCACAACAGCAACGGATTCGCGGTCGGGATGACGTAACGATGATTGTTTCCGTAGCGACAGTAAAGTCTGATAGTAGCGAAATAGCGTACGGTGTGGTTCCGTAGTCAGTCGGTCCCAGTTAAGTTTCGATTGCTCGAATGTCTGCTCGTCCTGTGCATCCGGGGCTTCGGCCGGTCCCTGAAAAGCAGCAAATTCCCGTTTGCGCCCCTGCCGTACTGCTTCAATCAAGGCTGGGTCTGAATGACTTACAAAATATAGAAATGGATTCTGTTCACCCCACTCTTCGCCCATGAACAACATTGGCAGGTATGGGCTGCTCATGACCGCACCGGCCATGAGTTTCTGCATTTCCAGACTTACCAGCTGACTGGGCCGCTCGCCCAGCATTCGATTTCCGATCTGATCATGATTCTGGGAGAAAACGACAAATTGATGCCCCGCATGACCCGCCGTTGATTTACCAACAATGCGGGCCCGGCGTGGCATGTACGTACCATCGTATACGTAAGCATCTTTGTACGATTTGGCTAAATGCTGAATGCCGTTATAATCGGCATAATATCCGCTACGTTCGCCACCGGCCGTAACGCGCAGGGCGTGGTGAAACTCGTCGTTCCATTGGGCATCCATTCCATACCCTTTCGCAGCGAGCGACGCAATGAATTTCGTTTCGTTCTGGTCAGTCTCCACAATCAGATAATACGGTCTGCCCGTCTGACGAATCAGTTCATCAACGTATTGCTTGATTTCACGTAATACGTGCGTTTCACGGGTGTCATGAATGGCGTGGGCGGCATCGATACGTAGTGCGTCGATGTGCAGGTCCCGAAACCACATCAGCACATTTTCAATGAAATACCGCCGAACGCTGTCGCTGTAATCGTCGTCAAAGTTCAACGCATTTCCCCAGGGTGTCTGGTAGCGTGTCGTAAAATAAGGCCCGTAGTCGGCAAAATAATTGCCCTCCGGTCCCATATGATTGTACACAACGTCGAGCACCACGGCAATCCCTTTCCGATGGCAGGTATCTACCAGTTGTTGTAAACCAGCAATACCACCGTACGAATTCTGTACGGCAAACGGGCATACGCCGTCGTAACCCCAATTGCGCGTACCGGGAAACTGCGCCACCGGCATAATTTCAATGGCGTTGATGCCCAGATCGACCAGATAATCGAGCCGATCTTCGATACCGGCAAACGTACCTTCGGGCGTAAACGTACCGGTGTGCAGCTCGTAGAGCAGATAATCTTCCAGGGGTAAATTTCCCCAGTCAGCATCCGTCCAGACGAACGTACCAATGTCAACCGCCAGCGAAGGCCCATGTACACCATCTGGCTGCGCGAGCGACGCAGGGTCCGGTCGTTCAAACGAGCCGTTCAGCACAAATTTATACGTATCGCCTGGCTTCACCTGACTCAGCAAAGCCTGCCAGTAGTTACCGTCATTTTGAAGCGGAATGGTTACGTCCTGTTTGCAAAGATGAATACCGACGGATTGCGCTAAGGGCGACCAGACTCGCACACATGCACCTTCTGTTGTAAATGTAATTCCCAGCGTCCGGCGATTAATCAGTGTCTGATTCATTCGTTGAGTGGATAATCAAGAAAGATTATTGAAACAACTACCCCTCTACCCGATGTGTTACAGAAATCAATAAAAGCGAGCTGATCGGTAAAAAAACAGCCCTTTTCGGGTTACTTCAGTCCACCACATACGCTCTCTTTTTGCGCCCATTATTGCACCCAGACCGCGAAGCTGTGCGCGGGAACTTTAACACGTACTGTTCCGCTCGCCGAAACGATGGGCGTAGCAGTTGATGTTGAGCCAGCTACGTTGGTGAGCGATTTTCCTGGCGCCAGACCGTTACGTAGTATAGTCGGAATTTCGGCATCCAGCATCTGATCGCCGTAGTTGATTACATTCAGCACTTCTTTGCCACCTACGCTACCGGCTGCCTTGTTCTGATAAATAAGCGAGCGTTTGTAACAACCACTAAAATACGTAATGGCCGGTCCACCAAACTTATTCAGGTAGTCGACGCCGGAAGAGCCATTGATGTACGTTTTCAATACGTTGATTAGCTTGTCGATTTCGGTTTTTAAACCTCCCTGGGACCAGGTGGGGAAATAGCCGAACGTTTTCGGCTCACAGGACGTATTGTTCCAGGTCATTACGCTTGCCGGATAACCGTAGTAGTCGGGCCAAAAGATGGTCGGCACGCCCAATTGATTATTAGTGAGCAAGTATGCATAACTGTTCAGCGCGTTGCCCCGGTTATGAATCAACGAATTTCCCTGGGTTGGATCGTCGCTGCGAAAATCGTGATTGTTCAGCATCGTTACGACGTTATTACCACTGAATCCATTTCCGTTATGCAAACTACCATCGAAAATCGTTCGGACATCCCAGGCGTTTGGATCGTCGCAACTGATCGACGTACTAACTCCTTCGCCACCATCGCTGGCTTTTTTGAGCAAATCGCGTAGGTTAAAATCAAACACTTTCGGACTCAGCGATGCCGCCCCGCAGGCGTTTAGTCGATTGTAAACCTGCGTAAGCCACTCACTCTGGAAGCCCGGATCTTTTCCGTACCACTCACCCACCGTCAGACTCGGGTCTTTACCCGCAGCGTGCATGGCACACAACAAATCGCCAACAAACGAAGCCGGAAAATGCTTGATCGCATCCATCCGTAATCCCCGAATTCCGACCTGATCCCAACTCCAGAGTGTCCAGTCAATCAGCTTCTGTTTCGTATCCGGATTCTGGTGGTCGTAATCGTAGAAGTAATCCATACTTTGCTGGCTCCAGGCGGGGCCAAGGCACGTAGCGCTGACATCAGCAGCGGAATTGCCCGACCAGTTTGGTCGAAAATTGCTTCCATTCATGCAGGGGCCTCCGCCAGGTAAACCACAGAAATTAGTATACGTCTGAGCGCGAAGTTTATAGGCTGAATGAAGCCCACCCGTTGCGGCAAACATTTTCGTAAAGTCGGCCAGATCCCGTTTTGTACCATTGCCCACTGAGCCGAGCGGATCGTACCAGATTTTCCATGGGCGATGGTTGGAATACGACGTAATATCTCCCGGATTGGGGTTGATCATCTGAATAAACAACGTATCGGTCGAATGCATATTGGTTGTATTAACCGCCACCCGAAACTCGTCCGAATCACCATTATTATCAATTTTCACTTCGTAGTTTGTCCCCAGCTGAATCGGGAAAGCCGCCGACTGCTCAGGGGCAATCAACGTAGTATGATTAACGGGCGACCAACTCGATCCGCCAATTTTGTTCGTCGTTACGTAGAGTATGTATTTGCTTTGTGCGTAGGTACTCGTCCGCGATTTGATATTGATATAGTAATTGCCGGTACCATTGCCCGACGAACCACCAACGGGCAGAATCAGCCGATACCGGTCCGATGGCATGGAATACTGGTAACAATTCTGACTGCTCGTATTACCGGCATGATTCATGATATAATCCAGCACGGCGTCATTATTTTCAGGTCTGCCACCATCCCGATGGTTGTAAATCATATCGCCAACCACCTGTACACCAGCAGCTTTAAGCGCAGATACCATGCTCAGAATCCTCTGCTTGGTACCCAGCGCCGTAAGTGTGCTGTTGGTTCCGATATACAGATCTTTTGGGTCGTAGCCTCCGCTGTTCGGCCCGTTCCCCTGAAACGGTGGTGTCCAGATGTGTGTAAATCCTGAAGCCGCCAGTTGCGCTGCTTTTGCCGCCATTGTATCGGCCCAGGCCGCTCCGCACTGTGCCTTTGGAATGTCATAATAAAAACCCTGCATCAGCACCTGTTGAGCCATTACAGACGCAGTAGTACAGATGAAAACAGCTAGTAACGTAACGGTTTTGCAGAGAAATTTCACGGCTATTTGGTTTGGAAGGGCGTCTTTTTTGGGTTCAATCCATTAGTCGGCAAACGAATGAACAAGGTAACGCCCGCTCGAAGGAAGTCAACAATTTCTTTCTCAAACGTCTACTTCTACGGTGGTTCCTTCATCAGCAATCATCCGGAACGTACCACCTAACTCCTGAGCACGTGTCTGCATATTCCGTAGCCCATAATGCAGGTCAGAAGCAGCAGCAGTGGGCCAGCTGAAACCACGCCCATTGTCGTGAATACGTAAATTGATATGCCCATCGGCATAAACATGGAGCTGGACCGTAGCCTGCGTCGCCTGAGCATGCTTCAACACATTGTTGAGGGATTCCTGCACAATACGAAATAAATTTAGTACCTGAGTGGAGCTAAGGCGCTGCGTCTGAGAGCCCGTTACGTCGGTATATACATGCAGGCCTTCGCTCGAATGAACGTAACGGTTGATGTACTGATTGAGCCGCTCGGCAAACTCCTCCACCGTAAAACTTTCCTGGTGAATAGCCCAGATGGTTTCGCGCAGAAGTTTTACCGCATCGCGGGTATAATTAACAATCGTTCGCAGTTGAGATGCCCATTGAGCCCCGTTTGACGTCGGTTGCTTCTCGGCCTGATCGCTAATATGAGAGAGGTTCGTCACGACAAAAGCGAGGTGGGCACCCACATTATCGTGAAGGTCCCTCGCAATACGTTCTTTCTCGACCAGCAGGCTGTTTTTCAACGCTAGTGCCTGTACTTCCGCTTCATACATCCGCTGCTGATGAATAGTTTGCTCTTTAATAAGCCGCTCGGTCTGATCCCGATCTATTTTGTAACGATACGCCAATCCAACGGTCAGTACCAATACTTCAAAAAGAGCGGCAGGTGCGTAGTAAGCAAAATTAGCCAGCGGTTCATAGGTTGGTATTAGCCTTAGATTAGCCAAAACCAGCCCCAGATTGAGCGCGTAAAATGGCGTCACAGCGACCAGATACAGCCACGCTTCGCGGACGTAGTACTTTCGAATTATGCTGACTGCAATGTAGGCCACAATAACCGGCAAGGGCAGCCAATACAGCGTAGTGAATATCCGAATCAGAACCAGCTCCATCATCGACGACAGCGGGGTGAACCATTCGGCCGTCAGAGCCAGCAGACAGACCAATCCGCACCAGAGTACGACCGTTCCAGTGGTGTGCAGGCGATGCGAGGGCGTACGACGTAGCGGCAGAAAGGACCGGACAAAAATGAGCTGCGAATAGAAAAGGATGAGCGGAAACAGGAAATAAACGTTCTGACGGGGCAACCAGAATTGCTCCCGAAACGCAAACTGGTTCATGAATCCATTGTTGATAATAAAAAAACCAACCAGCCCCAACAGACAGAAAATGTATTTTGAATAAACCCGATTGAACGTATTAAGAAAAAAAACCAGGCTCATAATCGCCACAAAGGTGAGCGTAAACAGAATACCTCCCCAGAACAAATAACTTTTTTGCACCGTCAGCTCGTAGGCCGATTCGCGCACCAGTTCTACCGGAATAACCTGGGTTCCACGATGCTTCATCACCCGTAAATAAGCCGTTACACGCTGCTGAGCAGGCACTGTAAACGGAAACCAGAAATACCGATGGTGACGAAGGCGTTGAGTGGCCGGAGTTTTCCAGCCTATTATGGGCGATGTAGACAAAACCTGTCCGGCTTCGTTGACGATAAACAATTGCAGTTCATCGAAGCACCAGAAATCGATTTCGGCAAGCCATGCCTGCGGTTGAGTAAGGTTATTCTGTAAGCGAAAACGTAGCCAGATGGGGGTAGCTGTCTGCGTTCCGGTGATAACGCCAAAGTTCGGAACGGGCGAGGTAACGTACTGAAAAGCGGATTCGTTGGTCAGTTGTTTCACATCGGTAATAGTTCGCTTACCCGACGAATCCTGTAAAAAAGCCAGGCTTCCCACAAGAGAAACCTGGCTTTCATTACTCGGCAGAACCACAACAGTTTGGTCACGTAACGGCTGAGCCATCAGACGTAACGTCAACAAGGTCCAGCTTAATAGGAATAGTTGGATAAAACGTCTCATTAGCAGACGAGTGAGTTGCTAATGTACAGGAGGAGTCACGAATAAACAAGCGATTATTATTCGATCGTTGACAGTCAACATTCAGCAACTTACCAGTTACACTTTACTTTCCGGATACATTTTCATGTGTTGCGCAACCAATGCGGTATACTGTTCGTTGGTCAGGATAGCTTTGTATTCATGCACTTTTTCGGTCTCTACAGCCACTGCGAGCGTTCTTAGCTTCTTCTGATTCATGCCGGAAGCCTTCAATTTTTTAACACCTTCGTTGTATTTAACCACTGCATTCGTAATCACTTGCCGGGCTTTAGGCAGTTGCTGATCCGTAAGTTTGAGTCGTTGCTTATCAGCTTTTAATACCGATTTAATGATCATTCCGACCGTAGCACCGTTGTTGAGAAACACAAATTTTTCGTTTTCGACCGACGGGTTCTGAGCAACAGTCAGATTTGAATAGCCTACTAGAAGAATTATTGCAGTAATGAGGGTTTTCATAGCAATTGCATTACGTGAACGCCAGTGCCTTTCCTGGCTTACTATACAAGTATTTCCTAACGGCCATTTACTGATTCATTCAACCCAAACCAAAGAAAAATCCAGAACCTGACAGGCCATTACGTTTCACCATAGATCGTACGTTTTCGCTAGACAGATTAAGTGGAAAATCAGAAATTAACGCTTATCTGGGCAATAGCTTAAACACACCCGTTGCCGGGTCATAATCGTACTGTCGTGGAATGCCTGTTGCCAGCTCTACTTTTTCAATGTCTTCAGGGCTGATATGTTCCAGCTCCATCATTAAAGCCCGCAAACTATTCCCGTGAGCGACAACCAGCACTGGCTGTCCGGCTTGTAGATGCGGCAGAATAACCGTTTTAAAATACGTAACGACGCGAGCGTGCGTATCAGCCAGGCTTTCGCCGTGGGGTGGCTGATCAGCATAGCCTCGGCGCCAGCGAAAGACCTGCTCGTCACCAAACCGCACCTGCGCTTCTTCTTTATTCATGCCCTGCAAGTCGCCGTACATACGTTCGTTTAAGGCCGCGTTACGTTCGACAGGCAAATCGGTTTGCTGAATCACGTCAAGAATAATCGCCATTGTTTCGATAGCCCGCTGAAGTTCCGATGTGAACCCAATCCCGAAATGAGGAGGTTGATGACTGCTCAGCAAAATTCCGGCCTCCCGCGCTTCATGACGGCCCAGATCGGTTAGGGGTGTATCTGTAGTGCCCGTAAAGCGATTTTCTGCATTCCACTGCGATTGGCCATGACGGACGATAACGAAAAGAGGCATAAAAAACGTAATGAATGTTAGTTTTTATTACCGGTCAGCCGCAGAAAGTGTTTTGTGATAAGATTTTTTAATCCGTCTATTTCCTAATCTCCGTGGAGAAAGAATAGGGGAAATCTTCAGTTTTGGTGCCACGCTGCGGGTTAGGGGTTGCCGACATGGTGAAATTCAGTACAGCACCGTTCATCAATTCCCGATGACTTAGCCAGTTTTTAGTATGCGACTTACCATTTACCTGCAACGTAGTGATGTATCGGTTCTGCGCGCTGTTGTTAGCTGCATTGATTACCAACTGCTTACCGTTTTCCAGCTTCAGGCTTACTTTTTTAAACAGTGGCGCTCCTATAACGTACTGATCAGTAGCCGGACACACAGGATAGAAGCCCATTGCCGTAAAGACGTACCAGGCCGATGTTTGCCCATTATCTTCATCACCACAATACCCATCTGGCGTAGGCAGGTACAAACGGTTCATCACTTCACGGAGCCAATACTGCGTTTTCCAGGGTTCACCTGCGTAATTGTACAGATAGATCATATGCTGAATCGGCTGGTTCCCGTGTGCATACTGGCCCATATTCGCAATTTGCATCTCCCTGATTTCGTGAATCACGCTGCCATAATACGACTCATCATAAACCGGCGGAAGCGTGAATACTGAGTCGAGCTTGGCGATAAACTTTTGACGACCGCCCATCAGGCTGACTAGTCCCTGTACGTCGTGGAAGACCGACCAGGTGTAATGCCAGCTATTTCCTTCCGTAAAGGCATCGCCCCACTTGAATGGGTTGAACGGCGATTGAAACGAACCGTCTTTATTTTTACCCCGCATCAATCCTGTCGCGGGGTCAAATAAGTTTCGGTAATTCTGGCATCGTTTGGCAAAGCGATCAATTTCATTTTGCGGCCGTTTCAGGGCTTTCGCCAGCTGATAAATGGCAAAATCATCGTACGCATATTCCAGTGTTCGGGCGGCATTTTCATTGATTTTTACGTCGTACGGTACGTAACCCAGTTCGTTGTAATACGTAGCACCCCGACGTCCGACCGCATCCATTGGCCCTTCTTTTTCTGAGTTTTTCAGCACGGCTTCGTACAACGTAGTAATGTCGTAACCACGGCCGCCTTTCAGGTAGGCATCCGCAATGACTGACGCTGAGTTGGAGCCGATCATCGTATTACGTAACCCCGGACTTGCCCATTCGGGCAGCCAGCCACCTTCCTTGTACGCATTAGCCAGGCCTTCCTGCATCTGTACATTCAGCGACGGATACATCAGGTTGAGAAAAGGAAACATCGACCGAAACGTATCCCAGAAACCTGTATCGGTGAACATGTAGCCGGGCAATACCTGTCCATTATACGGACTGTAGTGTACCACTTTTTTGGCTGCATCGAGTTCGTAAAACTTCCGGGGAAACAGCAGCGACCGGTATAAGCACGAGTAAAATGTCTGCATCTGCGCCAGCGTACCACCTTCTGCCTGAATACGCCCCAACTCTTTATTCCAGGCTCCTTTTGCCTTCTGCCTGATTGTATCAAAAGAGTCTGCGCCAATTTCACCCAAATTTCGTTCTGCCTGTTCAAAGCTGATAAATGACGAAGCCACCCGAGCCTGAATCTGCTCCCCTTTGGCAGTTTTGAACCCAATAATGGCGCCTGAATGAGCCGATTGACTTTCCAGATCATTACGTACTAGTTTATCGCTCCAGGTTTGCGCAGAAGTAAAAGGCTTATTGAAGGAAATAATAAAGTAGTTTTTGAAGTTAGCCGGAACCCCTCCGCTGTTCCGCGTTGTGTAACCAATGATCTTCTGCTCCTTCGGCAGGATTTTCACGTACGACCCTTTATCGAAGGCATCAACGACGACGAACGAGCTATCCGTTTTGGGGAACGTAAAGCGGAAATAGGATGCCCGTTCTGTTGGTGTAATCTCGGTTGTTACGTCGTGATCGGCCAGGTAAACGCTGTAGTAATAAGGTTTGGCAATTTCTGCTTTGTGAGAATACCAACTGGCGCGCTCGTTTTCGTCGATACGTTGTTTGCCCGTAATCGGCATAATCGAAAACTGACCGTAGTCGTTCATCCAGGGAGAGGGTTGGTGCGTTTGCTTAAAGCCCCGGATTTTGTCGGCGGCATAGGTGTATGCCCAGCCATCGCCCATTTTGCCCGTCTGTGGCATCCAGAAGTTCATCCCCCAGGGCAACGCAATAGCCGGGTACGTATTTCCGTTCGACAAACTGGGCTTTGAGTCAGTACCAATAAGTGGATTAACGTATTCCACCCAATCGGTGGATTGAGCAAGGGAGTGCTCAGGCAACGTAACCGACAGCACAACGGCAAGAGCAAGAGAAAAGGCTTTTTTCATGAGACGAAGGTAAAGAAATGAGCCTTCACTTCGATAGAAGCTCTATGTCCTATGGATGTGCAGTTAAACGAATAATAAAAAGCGAAACAGGTCATTTTGCGTAAACGGTATGACCGGCGATGTACATAACCCTCAAGTGAATACGTTAACGTTAAATCTCTGTGAGGCTGCCAGGTCTCAAATATCGTCTTATTAAAACAATAAGGAGTCAACTTACCCGTTTGTTACCCAAAGTCGAGATTTTCAAAACACCCTATACCTGACTACCTAGCCTTATGATTGATATTTCGTATCCCCTAAAAGCAAAGCCCAGTAGGACACTGATTTATTGGGCGTTAGGTATAGCGCTGGTACTCTTTGCCGTAAAAAGCCTGACTGGGCTTCGACCCGGCTATGAACAGCCTACCTTTCAGTATAATCTAATTGAAACCGCCGTTGAGAATAAACCACTCATGAATCAAATAGGTGGTTACAATACCCATAAATTTTCCTATTCATCTGGCGGCTTAGACTCAGATAGCATTCAATTTGAACTCCTTATCTACGGTGGAAGTAACATACTGACTTATACGGGCTGGGCTTCTAAAGCAGCCAATAAAGGCTGGCAGGTGAGACGTATTGACTCTGTTGTGAGCCACTATTAACTAGTTTAGCCCTTCTATAAGCTTAAATCCTTTGCAGAAACACTTGCATGCGGAGTAATGGCTGTGGCTACAAACATGAATAACGACCAGCAGCCATAACTGTCGCTTAGTAGCCGGGACAAAGTCTCCAGTGATAATTTGCAAGATCAGACGCCTGGATAATTTATTTGATACGCACAGCGTACTTTCTACCAGATCAGCCGGAGCTGACCAATCAGGGGCGAGTTGTTTGGTAAAGTAATTCGCCCAGATTGATATAAAAAAAGGACTGCCAAATTAGGCAGCCCCAAATACTATATATCTTCTTAAATAACCTACTACTATAAATTATACTATTTTGATGTATCAAATAAGCAATACGTACGCGTACTATCTGTGTTATTTTCTTTTGATAGTACAAAGGTATTAGTTATTTGATACGTATCATACAGCAAAATTTTATATTTATTTAATGGCCAGGGCAACTAATTTAATATCAAAATAATACAATTACTTAATACAGATTACTCTAGGTAGAAAGCCTTCTGTCCGAGAAATAACTGGCTTTCTATGAAGTCTGGAAATGTGGGCAACAAACTTCGACCCAGAGTTATGGTTATGCACTTATGATCCACATAAACGCATTATCGGCAAGTATTGAAGAGCTGCTTAGAGCTGAGCACTCCCCTTCTCATACCCTCAATCAGATTGTGGAGTACGTTGGGCTGGCCTTGCAGGCAGATCGCTGCTTTCTGTATGTGCGTCAGCCAGATCGGGGTAGAGGACGTAGCGCTTTTTGCTGGCGAAAAAATCAGAGCATACCCGACAAAAACACCATTCAGCCCGACTGGCAAGCTGATACAGATGAACTACCGGCCGAGGACCCATTGATTCGTGCCGGTTTAGCCATTAAACCATCGGTTTATGTTGATGATGTAGAGACGGCATCCCCCGATGTACTTAATCGAGAGTTTGAACGAAAAACGTTTGGTCATCGGGCGTTGATTCATGCTCATATTCAAAAAGACAGTAAACTGTGGGGCATTCTTCAGCCGTGTGTGTTTGGACGAGTCCGGCACTGGACGGATGAGGAAAAGAAGCAGATTGAGACCATATTACCGCTATTGCAACCTGTTATAGCAGCTTATGTCAATGAAGATTGAGCAGGGATACAGTCTAAACGTTTGCTCCGTTGCTGTTTAATTTCTGTCCGGTTCAACGATCAATCCTAACTGAAAGGCAGAGGTTGAAAGGCTGCAATTAGATATAAATAGGCAAACGCGAACGGCTGATACGTTCGTGAAAACTATTTCTGCCCGGTTTGATAACCTTAGCATCTGGTTTTCACTTCTAGAGAAATCTATACCTATCCAAATCCAGGTGGTTCATATGTGCTGTACTGGTACTAAAAAGTCTTTATTGATACAATGCAACTACTTATCAATGAGCTGAAAGAGCTCTTATTAATCACACAAGCGCATCTGCGTGTGCTTGAGCAGTTAGAAGCCGAGCGAATTGCCCGGGAAACGGGGCAACCGCTACGGATTATTGAGCAGCGGATTCAAAAACTGGCCGAGGAAATTCTCCAGCTTGTTCGAGAAGAAAACACATGAAGAAAGTATGTCCGCTAGCTTCTGTCAATTAATTTATTGCGAAATTTTCCAAAAAACGTTCGACAGGAGATTGTCGGAGATACTTAAGAATAGCCTTACTAAGCTGGAGTATGAGGTGGAAGTATAAGGAATGCGAGAAAGTTGATGTTTGAACAAGTGGCCGCAATCCTAAAAAATGCTACCTGGAAAGTGGCCACGTCTCCCCTGAACTATAACCCACTCCATATAGACAAGTTCAAGGACATTAATAACGTCTTTGCCGAACGTAACCTAGATCTACTTAGGGTACAAGGCGCGAGCATACCAAATTAAAAGACCACAAAGTTGATATTATAGACATAAGTAAACTAGTCAACTACTATTTGCACAGTAAGGAGCACATCCTGAATAAAAGTTAGTACACCCCGAAATTTAAATATTTGCAGGAAATTGGCAGCGAGAGAAATAGGGATGCAAAAAGTAAAAGCCCACTGTCTAGCGGGCTTTTTTGACTGAAATAGTAGTATCTGGTGCACTCGTAGGGATTCGAACCCCAAACCTCCTGATCCGTAGTCAGGTTTTTTACTTACGTTTCTTTTCGTACTGTTCCGTAAATCCTTGCCAGTTGCATTTAATCGCCCACAAAGCTATAAAACTTTTCGTCTTGTTTCTGGATATTACGGGAAACTGTATGCAAATTTGTATGCAACAGACCTGAACCCCTGACTATTTTAAACGGGGTGTTAGTCGTTTTAGATGAGCGCTACCGTAAACTTTTATTTTGATACCCGTAAGCAGAAAAAAGACGGTACATACCCCGTTAAACTGCGCATTACTTACCAGCGTCAGCAGCGCTATTACCCGACCGAGATTAGCCTGACTGACGTCCAATGGGATAAGGTTTGTAAGCCTAAACCCCGGGAGGATTTTATCCGGGATACAAAAGCGCTACTCGACTCCTTTAGCAACCGGGCCGAACGGGTCATCAAAAACTTACCGGTCTTTAGCTTTGATGAGTTTGAGAATCGTTACGCCGGTGAATCGAGGGCCAAGCCCGATCATGTCTTTGCCCTGTTTGATGCGCATATTACTCAGCTCAAGTCTGAAGGTCGGGCAGGCACAGCCGATAGTTATCAATGCGCGGCCAATGCACTACTGGCCTATCATGCTAGAAAGACGCCCCTCTCCTGGTCAGATATTACACCCCAGTGGCTAAAGGGTTTTGAGCAGTGGATGCTTACTAAAGGGCGCTCAATCACCTCCGTTGGTATTTATCTACGTAGCCTTAGAACCATCTATAATCAAGCTATTGAGGATGGCGTTGCGGATCGTGATGCGTACCCCTTTACAAAACGGCGCTATCAGATTCCTACCGGCCGCAATGTGAAGAAGGCGCTTACGCTTTCGGACATTGAGAAGATATACCACTATCCAGCAGAGTCCATGAGCGCTGAGGACCGGGCGCGTGATCTGTGGTTGTTTTCGTATCTGTGCAATGGCATGAACCCAAAGGATATGGCCAGGCTCACTTACCAGCAGATTAGCGGTGGTCATATCCGGTTTGTCAGAGCGAAGACCGAACGCACTAAACGGGAGGTAAAATCGATCGCTGTGGCCATCACTGACGACGTGCAGCGAATTATAGACAAGTGGGGTAAAAAGCCTGTCAGGCACTCATCGTACGTATTCGGTATTCTCACGCCTGGCATAACGGCAGAGCGCGAAATGGCCCTCATCAAGCAGTTTGTCAAGACGATCAATAAATACATTCGCCAGATCGCCGAAGTGGTAAAGATTGATAAAGACGTCACGACGTATACGGCCAGACATTCATTTAGTACTGTTCTCAAGCGATCCGGTGCGCCCATTGAGTTTATTAGTGAGAGTCTGGGCCATCAGGATATCCGCACGACAGAGAGCTACCTGGATAGCTTTGAAGATGATGTGAAGCGGCAATATGCGAATGTATTGACGGGATTCAAAAACAGTAAATGACACCATGGAGCAACAGTATTATCATTTGAGATCGGATAAGGCCCAGGAGTTTGATGTCGTGAATCTTATTGATAGAATTCAGGATAGAGACGAAGTCGAGATTCAGTTGGATATACTCAATGAGTATTTCTTTGTGTTGGCTATGGAAAGAACGATAACCATTGCCAATGATGACGGCGTTCGGTTTACTTATTACATTGGAGAGGAGGATGATTACTGCCGTGGCGAATCCACTGGAATGGGTGAAGCAGTGACGCAATGGCGAATCGACCTCGTTAACAAGCTCAAAGAGGAGTTTGATAGACTTGAAACTTACTACCAACGTGTATCATTCTGTAACAAGCATTTTGGTTTCGAAATTGGCACTTATAAACCAGAAGGGGTTGAGTTTAGTACTATGCCTAAAACAGCCGGAGAAGTACATGGATACAATGGACTTGTTTACAGGCAATGGGAATTGCCTTGGATTGAGGCACAAGCGAGAGAAAAGAGCGGTAAAGACTTTTATTCATGTAAAAATCGCTTTGAATCTCGTGTTGTAAATACCCTCCATCCTGATAGAAAGCTCCAAGAAGCAATTGATTCTGTTTACAATGAATATTATTTGCCAGGGAAAGTATGGAAGCCAGGCGAAGACTTTCATTATTTAGCAGCGAAAACTTTTCGCGATAGAGAGGACGGTATAAAGCTTTTTGCCTCTTTCCAAGACGAGGGGTTTGTTGCAGCACCACCCAATATTTTAAAGTTTATAGAAGGGCAGCATGCTTATATGTATTATGAATACTTGATCAATTTACAGAGAAATCCGGATTGGCTAAATGAAATCAAGGCTAAGAAGGCAGATCAAAAAATTAGTAATTCGAAAAAAGTTGCTCCTGCTTTGTTCATCACCAAATTAGCGCGGCAAACAATATTCGACGGTTTATGTGATTCGATAGATTCAAGTTTACATCCAATATTGATTAAGTGTTTAGAAGGAGATAAACCGAGCAGTCCTATTGTTTTAAACTGTAGACAGGTAGAACTGGCGCAACTTTTTTACCAAAATATGAGTAAGATTAATGGTGGAGCACCAGCCGTTAGCCGTTGGCTTTGCGAAATGTTCAGACTAAATAAGACTGGCTCCATTGTTAGATTGAGTCAGTCGACCCTAGAAAACTACCTCAAAGGGAAAGGATTTTCAGAAAAAAGAGTGTCCAAATTGAAAAAAAACTAAATATTTTATATCCCTGTCTTATCTCTATTATATCTCAGGGTATTGATCGGGATATTTTTTGCTTTACTCTTTTGCGTCGGCTTAGATAAACCAGCCGATGTATGACAGTTGATTTTCAAAGAATCCAAGAGGACGTAAGCGAAACGCGCCAACTGGTGCAAACACTCCTTGATCGGTTAAACCAAACCGTTCCCGCCCCCTCGCCTGCCGATGAGTTACTGAATGTAACTCAAGCCGCCCAACTACTAAATCTCACTACGGCCACAGTTTATGGAATGGTCTATGAGAAACGTATTCCCTTCAGCAAACCTGCTGGTAGTGGCCGACTCTATTTTGTGCGTTCGGAGCTAATCGAATGGGTCAAGAATGGCCGTAAGTCCACAGCCGATGAATTAGACGAACAAGCCCGTCAACAAGTGTCATCCCGTATTAATCGTCGTGTGCAGAGCAAAAGTCGTAAAAGCGACCACGCTAGCGCATAATCCCATTCATTGCTTAACACCAAAATAAAACCGCCAACGGGGGCAAGCCGAAGGCGGTGAAAGATCTTAACGCGATGACGACATTTCAACAGGGCAAAGATACGTATGTGCCACCGTTTTTCAATAAGCCGGATGAAGAGCTAAATGACTATGCTGACTATGATTTTACGGCTGAAGAACCCAAAACCGACCAATGCAATGCCAATTCAGATCCTCAGCAGATCATGCTGGCTCGGCTACTGGGTAATGAAAAATTACTGGGCATTAAGGCTAGTCAGCAGGTGGTATTCAGCCCACCATTAATAAGCCGGGAGGAGGTAGGTATTATTGGGCGGGGTACCGTCAATGTGATTCAGGGCGCTTTCGGCTCGCATAAATCACGCCTGGCCGAATTAAAAGCGGCCTTGATGCTAACGACCAACGAAACCGATGATCCCCAGTTTCTGGGATTCAAAAGGGCTATGCTCGAACGGTTTTGTGTATGTTACATTGATACAGAACGCAATCTTACCGAGGAGCTACCCTTCGCCATCCAGGGCATCAAATTACGCGCCGGCTTCCGCCTGGATGAATCTCCTGAACAATTCCGTTTCACTTCCATCAAAGGGGAAGAACGACGGAACCGGTTCAAAGCCATCGAGACGTTTATACACCACGTTCGCGATCAGACAACCTTACACTTATTCTGTCTGATCGACGTGGTGACCGATGCGATCGGAGATTTTAACGACCCAAAGGAATCCATGAAGCTGTTTGATTTCCTGGGTAACCTCTGCGATAACTACAACGCCACCTTTCTGCTGGTGATCCACCAGAACCCCGGTACCGAAAAGGCCCGTGGCCACGCAGGTACCGAAGCGGCCAACAAAGCCAGTACGGTTCTTCAGATCGGACTGGAGAAAGACGCCAACGGTAACGATACCGAGATGATCAAGCTGCGGTACCTCAAACTACGCCGGGGCAAACGACCCGACCCGCTGTATCTGCAATTCTGCAAGGAGAGCAATGGGCTGGTGCTCGCGGGTGCCGATGCCATTGCCAGTCACATTAACTACCGCAAACACAAGGCGGATGCCGAAGCGGTTGCTGACCGGTTGATGAGTTTGCTGGCCGACGGGCCACTGACCAAAGGGGATGTATTTAAGACCCTTGAATCCGAGTTTGAAGCCAGCAATGCCCTGGTTCGCGAACGGCTAAAGCAGGTCATCGAAGACCAGCTATACATGACCGATGAGCAGGGCCGCGCGGTTCGATTAGGCGAATATCGGGATGGTAGACAGCAGTACTACCGACTCGAAGTCATCGAGGAAGAAACCGACTAAAAGTTACTGCTACTGCTAACTGCCATATAGGGGGTTTAGCAGCTAGCAGTAACTTTTGATACTGCCAAAATCAAATTAGCACCCACTTTAGCAGTTAGCAGTATGGATAATCAGCAGTACCGACCCAACCTCCTGGACGTCCCCATCAGCTATTTTGAATACGATCTCCAGCGTAATACGTTCGCTACCATTCCCTCTCAACGAACTACCCTCCGGCGCATGGCAACCACGCGCTATTACCAGGCTCCTACGGAAGCAATACGAGCCGAGCCCGATAAGGCCAAGCAGGATGAGATGAAAAAACACCTGTCGGCCTTCACGCCGGTCGCCCTGTTGAGGCATCGAAAAAAGGATACCACGTTTGACGAAAAGATTCTGCAGCAATGGCCAGTCATGATGGGCGATGTGGATCAGAAAGACAATCCAGGCGTTGATATGGCCGAGCTGAAAAAGCATCTGATGCGTCTACCATTCATTCTGGTTTGTGCTTACTCCGTGCGCTGTGGCCTCTGGTTTATCGTTCGTTTGCCTGATGACCAAACACCCGAAACGCTGGCGGCTCATTTTAGATACCTGCACAAACTGTTCAGCGAAAAGCTAGGGATAAAGCTTGATCCGACAAAAGGGGGTAATCCAACGCATCTGCGGTTTGTTTCCTTCGATGATCAGCCTTATATCAATGAGAATGCCAAGGCAATGATGGGGACGTATACCCCGCCCCCGCCTAAGCCATCTCAAACCAGATACTCACCCGATTCGACTCAGGATGACAGCCAGCTCTTACACCGGCTCGTACGCTTCACTGAACTGGCAGGCGAGGGTGAGCGGCACAGTCGATTACTGAAAGCGGCTAAGCTAGCGGGGGGCTTTGTGGCAGCTGGTCGACTGGATGAACAAACGGTGATCTACGCGCTGGAGACTGTCGTGAGCGAGTGGCCCATGTTTAGCAAATCCCAAAAAACAATTCGGGATGGTCTGCGCTACGGGATGGCAACCCCCATTTACCCAGACGCAAAATATGAGGCAGTAAACTACCCGCAAACCCGCCCATTAGATGCCGGAAAAGTTACTGCTACTGCCAAACCCCCTATATGCACTTTAGCAGCTAGCAGTAACTTTTTGCCTATTGAAACTATTGGCGTTGCTCCGATCAAAGTAGATGAGTTAATAGATTGTGAACCCGTCCCAGCAAGCTCGAAGCAACGTCTAGTAAACACCATTACTAAGCCAGAGCCCGATTCGCTAACTGTTAATGTCAGCACACTGGACGAATGGGCCGCAACATCCGGCTCGGTTCTTAAGCCTGATGAGTCGCAGATCGAACGCCTAGCCGTTGAGCCTAGCGACAGCTACCCCGCTGCCTGGGATGAGCCAAGTCCACCGGATGCCGTGCCCACGATTAAGCAAACGAACTTCTTCGAATGGCAACGCAACTATCCGCCCTTTAACCAGCTCGGCCTGGTCTCACTAAAACCATAATCACAATGATACACACACATTCCTCCAGTCAATACGAATACTTCCTATCCTATTTCGAAGCAACGCCGGTAAAGATTCTTCGTGACCGTAAGACGGGTGAACTGCTCTTTGACCTGGCGAGCGTAGCTAAATGCCTGGGCTTTGCATCGACCGAGGCTATGATGAGCAATGACCATGTACTCGATTATATCAATCTGCAAATCAAACAAACCGGCG
>NZ_JBMDWV010000010.1:0-14012 GCF_048594605.1 Spirosoma sp. | reverse complement strand
GTGCGGATGTTCATAGGAAAGAGAAGCGAGGAGGGAAGAAAGGAGGAAGACGAATAGCTGCAATCTACAGAAATTCCATTCTATTTTCCTCCCTTTTCCATTTACTCCTCCTTTAACATATATCCCATACCAATCACTGTGTGAATTAGTTTGTGAGGGAAATCCTTATCAATTTTTTTCCTCAGGAAGTTCACGTATACGTCAATTACGTTGGTGCCCGTATCGAAGTGAATATCCCAGACTTTTTCCGCAATATCTACTCGCGATACAACGCGCCCCCGATTGCGCATGAGGTATTCAAGCAGGCCAAACTCCTTAGCCGTCAGCTCAATACGTTTATCGCCACGCCGGGCTACTTTTTCGTTAAGATCGAGTTCGAGATCGGCTACTTTCAACGTATTCAGTTGCATGCCTGTATCGCTGCTCCGTTTGGTGAGCGCCCGCAATCGAGCCATCAACTCCCTGAATTCAAAGGGCTTAACTAGGTAGTCGTCTGCCCCTGCCTCAAAGCCCGTCAATTTATCATCAACCGAGCCCATAGCAGTCAGCATCAGCACAGGGGTGCTGTTCTTTTCCTGACGAATCGAATGAACAACATCAAACCCATTCATCTTAGGCAGGTTAATGTCCATAATAATCACATCGTAGAGATTATTTAAGGCCATATTTCGTCCAACCTGTCCATCGAAGGCTACATCTACTTCGCAGGATTGTTCCTCCAAACCTTTCCTTACAAACGATGCCAGTTTGGGTTCATCTTCAACCACCAGTATTTTCATATCGGCAACATACATAGCTCTTGTCTGATTTAATAACGGTAGAGTGAATTATTATTTTATGAAAAGGCCGCATTCGTTACATTATATATTAAATATCTTACAACCTATCCAATGACCAAGGTCGCGTTAGAGGATTAAAAGGGGTTGAAAGATGCATTAAAAGTGAGTTAAACCAGCCAAAGCAGCATGAATGCCAACAAAAAAGCCGCTCCGAAAATCGGGGCGGCTTTCCGCTTCTATCCACACCATTTCAAGATGGACGACCAGATGGTCGTCGCATCTTGATGTTCAACCTTCCCTTTGTAAAGGATCGTGATGCTACAAGGAGCAATATTTTTTCAGAGTAACCAAATTCTCTGTATATGTCTATTTAAGTTATAGCTACTGACGAGGAGACAATAGCTGTGCAAATGTTGCAAGTTATTTCTAATAAAACGTAACTCGGCGGCTAAAATTATTAAACGTAGCAAAGCTTACTCAAAATTCACTAAATTTTAACTCGCGCTGAATTTATGCTGGTAAAAAACGTAAAATATAAGCGGAAAAACAAACAGTGTCAGTATCGTGGCGGTGATCAATCCCCCGATTACCACAATGGCGAGTGGCTTGGCTGTTTCGGAACCGATGCCATGCGAAACGGCCGCCGGAATAAGCCCGATGCCAGCCATCATTGCGGTCATGACTACCGGCCTTATCCGCGAGATAACTCCCTCGCGGATCGAATCGTTGAGTGGTAGCCCGCCCCGCAAATTTTTCTTGAATACGGAGATTAGAATGACGCCATTCTGGATGCAAATACCGAACAGAGCGATGAATCCGATGCCCGCAGAAATGCTGAAGTTGACATGAGTGATTAGCAGCGCAGCAATGCCACCAATGATAGCAAACGGTACGTTGAAAAGGACGAGCCCTGCGTCTTTTACATTACCAAACAAGACAAACAGTATAAAGAAAATCGCCAGCAGACTAATCGGCACCACCTGCGTCAAACGGGCCGTTGCTCGTTGCTGATTCTCAAAATCGCCAGCCCATTTAAGCGTATAGCCCGATGGCAATTTTACATTCGCCTGAACTTTGTGCTGGGCTTCGGCAACGGCGCTTCCCATGTCGCGGCCGCGTACCGAGAACTTAACGGCACCGTATCGCTGGCCTGCTTCCCGGAAAATTAAGACCGGCCCCGTTTGCGTATACACGTTGGCGATTTCTTTAATCGGAATCATACTGCCACTTTCGGTGGGTACCATCAATCGGCTGATCTGTAGTTCGTTAGAGCGGAATGGTAGCTCATAGCGAATACGCAGGTCAAACTTACGCTCACCTTCGTAAATCTGGGTAGCGGCTTTACCGCCAATGGCCATTTCAATGACAGCCTCAGCATCCGCTTTATTGACACCGTACAGAGCCAGTTTTCGCTCATCCAGTTCGACGCGCATTTCGGGCTGACCAGTTGTCCGGATAACCCCCAGATCTTCGATGCCTTGCACAGTAGCCAACTGCTTCTGGATCTCCCCGGCTTTACTCTCCAGAATGCTTTGGTCCGGACCGTAGATTTTTACCGCAATAGAACCTTTCACTCCAGATACGGCTTCCTCTACGTTATCCATTATGGGTTGAGAAAAGTTGAAGTTAACGCCAGGGAAAACCGCCAGCTTCTCCTGCATTTTATCAACTAGTTGTTCTTTTGTCAGTCCGCTTTTCCAGCTATCCTGCGGGTAGATATCGACAAGAAATTCGATGTTATAAAAACCGGTCGGATCAGTTCCATCGTTCGGTCGGCCTGTTTGGGAAATAACGCCTTTAACTTCTGGAAATTCTTCGAAGATATGGCGCATTTGTACCGTCTGCTTCACGGATTCCGGCAACGAAATACTCATGGGCATGGTGGCCCGAACATAAATAGAACCTTCGTTAAGTTCAGGCAAAAATTCGGTTCCGAGCAAGCTAAACCCCGATAGCCCAATAACCACAAGGGCCGCCGTAATAAGCAGACTAAGCCGCTTGTGAGCAAACGTAAACCCAAAGGCCCGGGTAGCGTATTTGGTCACTACGTTGACGAACGGATTGTGCTTTTCGCGAACGTCTTTATTAAGCAAGATGCTCGCTAAAACTGGCACCAGAGTCAGGGTGAAAATTAAGGCACCCAGCAAGGCAAAACCAAGCGTCCAGGCCAGGGGAGAGAACATTTTGCCCTCCACTTTCTGAAACGAGAAAATAGGAACCAGGCACGTAATAATAATGAGTTTGGAAAAGAAAATGGCCTTTCCCATTTCAGTTCCGGTTTTACGTAGTACGCCCAGCTTAGCTAGTTTGTTAAACCTGGGCATGCCTTCCTTGTGAGCCATCTCGTCGAGCGTAACGAAAATTCCTTCCACCATAACCACGGCACCGTCTACGATGATACCAAAGTCGATAGCGCCCATAGAGAGAAGATTAGCTGACATTCCTTTCAGACGCAGGCAAATAAAGGCGAATAGCAAGGCTAGCGGAATAACGATGGATACAGTCACGGTAGTCCGCCAGTCGGCCATAAACAGAAACACAATGACCGTTACGAACACAATTCCTTCAATAAGATTATGCGTAACCGTGTGCGTGGCGAAGTTGATCAGCGTTTCGCGGTTGTAGAACGTATTAATCGTTACGTCATTGGGTAAAATGCTTGTATTCAGCTCGTTGATCTTTGCTTTTACCCGCTCGATTACCTCGCTGGGGTTTTCCCCCTTTCGCATGACCACGATACATTCCACTACGTCATCTTTTTTGTCGCGGCCGGCCTGGCCAAGTTTGGGTAGCGCTGATTCGGAAACCTGCGCTACGTTACGTACCATGATGGGCGTTCCCTTCACGTTCTTGATGATGATGTTCTGAATATCCTGCTGATTACGTAGCAGCCCGATGCCGCGCACTACGTAGGCTTCCGAGTTCTTCTCGATGACGTCGCCCCCGACGTTCACGTTTGAGTTCGCTACAGCCTGATACAATTGCAGAGGAGTGATATTGTAGTCCATGAGTCGGCGCGGATCAACCGAAATCTCGTACGTTTTTACTTCGCCACCGAAACTAACCACATCCGCTACGCCCGGCACACTTTTTAACTGACGTTCAATCACCCAGTCCTGTAAGGTCTTTAATTCACGAGACGTACGGGTTGACGACTGAAGTGTATATCGGAAAATTTCGCCTGTCGGGCCATAAGGTGGTTGCACGTCCGGGCGGATGCCTTCGGGCAGTTCAACCCCATTGAGTAGGTTATTGACTTGCTGACGGGCAAAGGCATCATCGACGCCATCTTCAAATAAAACTTTAACTACCGACAGGCCAAACAGTGATGTTGACCGAATGTCGGTACGTTTCTGCACCGAATTCAGGCCAATTTCTATCGGAATAGTTACGAATTTTTCGACCTCTTCTGCCGAACGTCCTGGCCACTGCGTAATAAGCGTAATCTGCGTATTTGTTACGTCTGGAAAGGCTTCAATTGGGGTATTCTGATAGCTGAGTATACCGGCAACAACGGCCAGGGCTGTCAGGAAAAAGATGAAAAATTTATTCTTCAGCGAGAAGGATAGGATACCTTTGATGAATTTGTTCATACCGGCTACGGCATACGATTTTTACCTGGGCAAAGGTGTCGGGATGAACTTAAATTGGACTTAAGCCATGGTTAAAAGAAAGTTAAAACGGGGTTCTAAACGTAGCGGAACTGATGGCTCATTGCTTCAATTTTATACTACCTGGCAAGAATTATGTAACGGTTTCGAGTCCAGAGTAAGCGACTTTTGTAACGGGAATTTGGTTATCCAATAAATGATTAGTTCTATGAAAACGCTGAAATTCAAAACCAATATCAAGTGCGGTGCATGTGTAGCTACCGTAACGCCTTTCCTTAATCAGGTTGTGGGAGAAGGCCACTGGCAGGTAGATGTGCAGGATCCTGGTAAAATTCTGACGGCCGAAACCGATACCGCTACGTTGGCCGATATACGCCAGGCGATTGAAAAGGCGGGCTACAAAGCCGAGCCGTTATCTTAAAAACGTACCGGATCGATTCCGGTCTATGGGTATGAATGCAACCCTTAAAAATTCCTCCAGTTCAGGCAGCGTAGCCGACATCCGGAAAACGTACCCTGTGCTGGAAATGAGCTGTGCTGCCTGTGCAGTCAGTGTCGAGTCCATGCTGAAGCATACGCCCGGCGTGAGCGACGCAAGTGTGAACTATGCCAATCAGACGGCCCAGGTGCAGTTCAATCCGGATGTGATAACACCGGCTGAACTACAGAATGCGGTTCGCTCGATTGGTTATGATATTGTTGTTGATGCCGACGATCCGCAACTAGTGCAGGAGGAAGCGCAACAGCAGCATTATCGGGCGCTTAAACAACGGACTACCTGGGCAATACTACTGTCGCTGCCTGTTGTTGTCATCGGCATGTTTTTCATGGACCGTACCGATGGACCATTAGCGTATGCTAACTGGATCATGCTTGCGCTTTCGGCTCCGGTTGTGTTTGTGTTGGGGCGATCGTTCTTTATAAATGCCTGGAAGCAGGCTCGTCATCAAAAGGCCAATATGGATACGTTGGTGGCGCTCAGTACGGGCATCGCTTTTCTATTCAGTACGTTCAATACAATCTATCCCGAATTCTGGCACCGTCGGGGCCTTCATCCACACGTTTATTTTGAAGCGGCTGCCGTCATCATCGCCTTTATTCTATTGGGCAAATTGCTGGAAGAACGAGCCAAATCCAATACATCTTCGGCCATTAAGAAGCTTATAGGGTTACAACCCAAAACGGTTCGGTTGATTGAGGATAATGCTGAGCGCGAGATTCCGATTGCTTCGGTTCAGGTAGGTAATTTGCTTATGGTACGACCAGGGGAAAAGATTCCGGTGGATGGCACGGTTGAATCGGGGCAGTCGTACGTTGATGAAAGCATGATTAGTGGCGAACCTATACCCGTTGAAAAACAGGCCGGTGCGAAGGTTTTTGCTGGTACAATTAATCAGAAAGGAAGTTTTCGGTTCAGGGCCGAGAAAGTCGGCGGTAATACGTTGCTGGCCCAAATTATCCGTATGGTGCAGGATGCGCAGGGAAGTAAAGCGCCTGTGCAGCAGACCGTTGATCGAATTGCAGGCATTTTTGTCCCTATCGTGCTGAGCATCGCCTTACTGACGTTCGTCGTCTGGATGCTGTTCGGAGCTTACATCGTTCCAGGCACTGATCCATTTACAACGGCTATGCTGACCTCAGTAACGGTGCTGGTTATTGCCTGTCCCTGCGCGTTGGGTTTAGCTACGCCAACTGCTATTATGGTTGGCGTTGGGAAAGGCGCTGAAAACAACATCCTGATTAAAGACGCGGAAAGTCTTGAAATGGGCTATCGGGTCAATGCAATCGTACTCGACAAAACCGGTACCATAACTGAAGGGAAGCCCATCGTTACGGATTTGATCTGGACCGTGCCAGAGGACAAGCAAACACCGCTCCGGTCGGTACTTTATGCGATGGAGGCACAATCAGAACATCCACTGGCTGAAGCGATCACTACGTATCTGAACGGAACGGAGTTGCAGACGCTGGAGAAATTCGAGAGCGTAACAGGAAAAGGGATTATAGCTTACGATCAGGATATGATGTACGCCGTTGGTAATCTAAGTCTTCTTGCGGATCAGAAAATTCCGCTGCCCGATCAACTGGCGCGGCAGGCCGCTCAGTTACAGAGTCAGGCAAAAACCGTTGTTTTCTTTGCTCGTTGCGGATACGACAATGTTGAAAAAGCCAGCGAAGTGTTAGCTATCATTGCAATTGCTGACCCAGTTAAGGCTAGCTCAAAACAGGCAATTGATACGTTGCGAAAGCGAGGAATTGAGGTTTATATGCTAACCGGCGATAATACCCAAACGGCGGTTGCAATAGCTGAGCAAGTGGGAATAGCCCAGTATAAAGCGGAAACTATGCCTGCCGATAAGGCTGATTTTGTAAAAGAATTACAGGGAGCAGGGAAGGTGGTGGCTATGGTCGGCGATGGAATTAACGATTCGCAGGCTTTAGCTCAGGCTGATGTGAGTGTGGCAATGGGGCGAGGCTCCGACATTGCGATAGACGTAGCGCGTATGACGCTCATAACCTCTGACCTCAACAGCGTGCCCAAAGCGCTGCAATTGTCGAAGCAAACGGTACGTATCATCCGGCAGAACTTGTTCTGGGCATTTATTTACAACCTGATTGGCATTCCGCTTGCTGCCGGGGTATTGTATCCTGCCTTTGGCTTTTTGCTTAATCCGATGATTGCCGGGGCAGCTATGGCGTTGAGTTCCGTATCGGTTGTCAGTAATAGTTTACGATTACGGGCCATACGTTTGTAAAGGAGCGTTTTCCGGTTTAATAGATACGAAAAAGCCTCTGCAGTTCTGCAGAGGCTTTTTCGTATCTATTAATTCAAACAGACGGTTAGTCTGTGATTTAATTATTTGGCCGAAACCTGACCACGTAGTGCCCGTGGAATTTCGATACTGGCCACTGGGTTGGATGACTGCTCCAGCAATTCGATGTTACTTACTGGAATCTGACCTACCCGAACAGATTTTCCAAGATCAAGATTCGATACGTCGACATCAATGAAATCAGGGATGTTTTCGATCGCTCCTTTTACGCGCAGTTTCCGAACGCGGGTTACTAATTTACCACCTTTCTGTACCCCTGGAGCTGAACCTACCAGACGAACCGGAACAGAAACCTTAACCGGTTTTTTATCCGTCACCAGCAGAAAATCAGCATGTAACAGTGCGTCGCTTACTGGGTGGAACTGAGCTTCCTGAAGGATAGCCCGGTACTCATCGCCCTCAATATTAAGCGCTACTTCATACACATTAGGCGTATACAGCAATTGGCGAAACAAAATAGCTGGGGCATAGAAATGCACCTGCTCTTCTCCGCCATACAATACACACGGAACATTGCCCTCGGCCCGAATCGCCTGTGATTCCGTGCGGCCGAGATTCGCTCGTTGATACCCTACAATCTCGATTTTTTTCATGTTAGTAAAATGATTGACTTGTTGAATGATTGATCTATTAAATGACTGATTTTACGCTATCATTTAGTGAATCAATCAATTTTTTATGAAAAGTGAACTAATAGATTCATGATCCCGAATGCGTCCAATGGCTTTGGCAAACAGTTCTGCCACCGTCAGCACTCTGATTTTTGCGTTGGCCTGCTTTAATGGCAGCGTGTCCGCAACCACTAATTCTTCCAGCACGGAATTGGCAATGTTATCGTGCGCTTTGCCCGACATAATCGGGTGTGTACATACAGCGCGTACCGACTTGGCACCTTTTTCCAGAATAATCTGGGCCGCTTTCGCCATTGTACCCCCCGTATCAATCAAATCGTCAACCAGCACTACGTTAGCACCCTCTACGTCGCCGATGACCTGCATTGAGGCTATTTCGTTGGCTCGTTTGCGGTGTTTGTCACACAGTACAATATCGGCGTTAAAATGCTTGGCAAACGTACGGGCCCGGTTGGCACCACCCACGTCTGGCGAGGCAATCACCAGGTTTTCCAGGTTCAGGCTTTGGATATAAGGGACGAAAACCGACGTACCTTCCAAGTGATCTACCGGAAAATCGAAAAAGCCCTGGATCTGCCCGGCGTGTAAATCAATTGTCATAAGCCGATCAACTCCGGATGCCGCCAGCATATTGGCAACCAGCTTAGCCGCAATCGATACGCGGGGCTTATCTTTCCGATCCTGACGAGCGTACCCGAAGTAAGGAATTACAACCGTTACGTAGTGTGCCGAAGCGCGCCGGGCGGCATCAACCATCAGCAACAACTCCCTCAGATTATCACCCGGTGGGGGAGTCGACTGAATTAAAAAAACGTCGCAACCCCGAATTGACTCTTCAAAGCTGGGCGACATCTCACCATCGCTGAACCGGCGACAGGTATAGCCGCCTAAGTCTTTGCCATAATAGTGGGCAATTCTTTCAGCTAAATAGGTGGAGTGGCTACCCGAAAAAATCTTAACCGGATTGTACGATGCCATGAGTGCCTGACAAATTTCCCGCAAAGGTACGGAAAAAATAGCCAGCTTGCTGATGCACGTTTAAGTTTCTTTACTCAGCAACTCGATGTATCATGGATTCCAGGGTATAAATACGCGAAACAATTACGTTCACTTCTGATTAGATAAGTAGCAAACATCAATACGTACCTGTTGTCTACAATGCCATCCATGCTCGTCGAATCAGATAAGATAACTGGGTTACTCCAAAAGATCGCTGAAACAGCCTCGCAAACCGATGATGATAAAACTTTTCCTAAAGAATCATTCAACTGGCTGGCCAATGCCGGATTGTTAGGAATTACGTTGACCGAGCCGCTAGGAACGGACCAACTTCTGCAAATGCTGAAGCAAATCGGAGCAGCTAACCTGGCAGTCGGGCGCGTCTACGAAGGGCACATCAATGCGCTGAATCTGATTGACTTATACGCTACGTCGGAGCAAAAGGGAGTATGGAAAGCCGACGTAATCGAACACAGCCGACTATTCAGTGTCTGGAACACACAAGCTGCTGATGGGGTGAAAATTCACGTTATCGGAAACGGACGGTATCGACTCGAGGGCTGTAAGACATTCTGCTCGGGGGCCAACTGGATTCAGCGTCCTTTGGTTACCGGCGAACTGATGGGGGCAGATCGCAGAGGCTGGCAAATGTGTATTATTCCAACGGAACGGGTAAAAGCCATTCCGCAGGATGACCAGTTTTGGCAGCCACTGGGAATGCGGGCGTCAGTTAGTTATAAACTCGATTTTACGGGCGTTGAACTCGATGAAAGCGATCTGCTGGGTCAACCCGGCGATTATTATAAACAACCGTATTTCAGTGGAGGGGCCATTCGGTTTGCAGCCGTCCAGTTGGGAGGGGCTGAAGCATTAGTCGAGGCAGTTCGTGCGTATCTGGACTCGCTGAAACGTACGGACGATGCATTTCAACGAATGCGGCTGGCCGAAATGACCTGGTTGGTTGAGTCAGGGAATCACTGGCTGAATGCTGCGGGTACGAAAACGGATCAATGGCTAAACGATAGGAAAGAGACGGATAAAATCGTTACGTATGCCAATATGGCCCGAACCGCCATTGAAGAGATTTGCCTACGGGTTATGCCGCTGGCCGAACGTTCGGTAGGGGCGAGGGGACTTATGCGGCCCCTTCCCTTTGAGCGTATTCATCGCGACCTGACGTTTTATTTGCGTCAGCCAGCGCCCGATGCAACAGTACTTGATATTGGTCGATACGTTGCTGAAAGCCAGGTGAGCGTGCATGAACTATGGCGTTAAAATAACTTTAGAAATAAACCGGGAGAACTATGTCGGCTGTCAGCTTGCCAACCACTTATTTTGATGATGTGTACCGGGCCAATGAGGACCCTTGGAGTTTCGAGACAAGCCCTTATGAACGGGCAAAATATGAAGCAACTATAGCTGCTTTGCCCAACGCAAAGTACAGGAATGCTTTCGAGATAGGCTGCTCCATTGGTGTACTGAGTGAAATGCTGGCACAACGTTGCGATCAGCTTCTGTCAGTTGATGCGAGTGAACTGCCTCTGAAGGCTGCCCGACAACGAATGGCGCCTTATAAGCACGTAGTAGTGAGTCGGATGAGTATTCCCAGCGAGTTTCCAGACAATCAATTTGATCTGATCGTACTGTCTGAAGTGGGTTATTACCTATCACTACGTGACCTTGAGCAGGCCCGTCAGAAAATGGTTGAGCATGTAGAAAAAGAGGGTCATTTACTGCTTGTCCACTGGACACCCTTTGTGCCTGATTATCCGCTAACCGGCGATCAGGTTCATGAGGAGTTTCTAAAGATGGCTGGCGAAGATAAACCGCTTACGCATCTGCTGAATCAACGTACGGATAAATACCGGCTGGATCTGTTCAAAAAAAAGTAGCTGATTTATCAGCCAGGTAGTTACGCATCGCGCGAATAGCGGATGTGATAGGGACTGGTTGCCAGTGCGTTCCCCATGTACCCGTAGTCATTTTTTTATCGACCTTCTCCCATAATTCCCCAAAAAAGCGACTTTGTTCAAGCTCATTTATGAGCCAGTTTGAATCGATCAATAGCTCCTTTGCAATACGTTGCAGTGTATCAATATGGCTGGAACGATCCAGTAATTGCCAGTAATTTCGCAACAGATAGCGGTTTTGCAGCCGAATAATGACTGCTTCGGCAGGCATGGCTAACTGGCACTGATTCGACTGATTCATAGCCGACCAGTACCGTAACTGCTCCGAAAAACCAACGTCAACCCGGCCCTGTATCCGGCTGGAGGTGAAGACTTTTACGTGAGGACTTTTCCGCACTTTTGCATCCATCCGTAATAGCGCCTGATAGAAGGCTTCGTCTTCCAGATAAGGTGTTTTCGGGAGTCGGCCCACCCTGTCATACGTTTGACACGTAACGGCCAGGCTAGCGCCAAAATGCTGAAAATGCCTTGGCCAGGGATCATGTGAACAAGGGTCGAGCAGAGCCTCGGCTTTGGCTACCAACGTTCGGTACATTACGTCCCGCAGGTGATATAAACGTACCTCGCTTTGGTCGGGTCGGGTCAGAATGCGTCCGCCAACAGCGTCATTTCCCTTCGCTATTTCGAGCATGATGTTATACACCCAATGCTTGTCCACTACCGTATCACCATCAGTTGATGCGATAATCCCATCCGTACGTCCTGCACTCATTAATCGCTGATAGGCTTCGTCCATCAGCATTCGCCTGACGGTGCCGATGTTTGCTTTGTTGGCCGGTAAATGAATTTGTGCAATGTGCAGTGAGAATGAAGGATGCTGATGCTGGTATTGAAACGCAACTTCATACGAGGAGTCGGTACAATTGTTGGCCAGCAACAAAACTTCGTAGAGAGCTGGATTCAGCGGCAGGCCATTCGTATCCAGTTGTCTACGTAGTGCCTCCAGGGTATCCGTTAAGTGGTGAGCTTCGTTCCTGACTGGAACGATTACGCTTACTTGTAAATGCGAAGAGGGCGGTGTGTGGTCAAATAACGTAGCGTAGCTGCAATCAGTCTCCTCGGTATCAACTTGCATAGGAATGGCTGTGTATCTGCAGGAGTGGATTCATCTGCAGATATCTCCGTACAACCATATGTGCGATGGATTGTTAACGCATTAAATGAAGATTTTAAGAGATAGAACGATGACTGGAGCGGGCCTGTATTCTTTTGTAGATCGATACTGCCAAAAGCGCTGATAAAATCCCTAAAAGCGCCCCGACCAGTACGTCAAAAGGATAATGCGCGGCAACGTAAATGCGGCTGTAGGACACAAGGGCGGCCCATAGAAAGACCCATTTAGGCCAGGCGTATTGTTTGCCGAGCAGGAGCCACAGACTAGCCGCCAGTGCGAACGTCGTTGATGCGTGCGAGGATGCAAATCCGTATTGTCCGCCACACTCCATGACCGGATGAATAAGTTTTTGCAACGCCAGCACATGGCAGGGCCGTAGTCGTTGGGTGAGGGGTTTCAGTACCGACGACGTCAGTTGATCGCCAAGCGCCACCGCTGCAACGATGGTCAGTAATAAACCAATGGCCTGCTTCCGGAACCGATAAATTGCCCAGCCAATAAGTATGGCGTAAAACGGAATCCAGGTGTTACGTTCCGTTACCCAAATCATCAGCGTGTCGAGCCAGGGAGCGTAGAAACTATTGAGCCAGAGAAAAAGATCGGTATCGAGTTTGTTGAGCGTTTGGAGCACCGTTGCTGTTCTTGAACAATACTGTTTGTAAAATGTCTGTTACGTTGGGAATCATTCTGGGCTACAACACCAGAAACTGGCTAAGGTAATTGCGGGCGGTCAGAATGGCTGTTTGTACATCTTCCGGACTACCTTCATACGCTTTGTCTTCCACTTCAATACAAACCGGGCCCCGGTAGCGAACGTCCGTCAGGGCAGCAAAGAAATCCCGCCAGCGCACGTCACCTAAACCGGGCAGTTTTGGGGAATGATATTCCAGCGGATTCGCCATACTACCCACACGGTTTAGTTTGTCGCGGTAGAGTTTAACATCTTTAAGATGAACATGGTGCAGCCGGTCGCGGTAATCGTAAATAGGGCGTACTTCATCCATCATTTGCCAGATCAGGTGACTAGGGTCGTAGTTTAGACCCAAAGCGCGCGACGGAATAATCTCGAACATACGATCCCAGATGGCAGGCGTAGTGGCGAGGTTCTTGCCGCCGGGCCATTCATCGTCCGTGAACCACATGGGGCAATTCTCAATGCCAATCTTTACGTTACATTCTTCGGCTTCTTTTACAATTGCCGGCCAATGTTCGGCATATAGCTTTAGATTTTCTGTAACACTCAACGATGGATTTCGCCCAATGAACGTATTGACAACGGGTATGCCCAACCTGGAGGCAGCCCGAATTATTTTCTTGACATGCTCCCGATAAAACTCAGCCTGATCCGGATTCGGGTCCAGCGGATTCGGATAATAACCCAACCCCGAAATCGAGACGGGGTAGGTACGTAACAACTGGTGAATCTGTTCGACATCCAGCGCATCAACATCAATGTGCGTAACGCCTGCGTAGCGTCGGGCGTCGGCATTGCCGCTTGGCCAGCACATAACTTCAACGCATTTAAACTTGTGATTAGCCGCAAATTTCAGAACGCCATTTAAATCATAATCAGCCAGAATAGCCGAAACAAAACCAAGGTTGAGCATTTGGAAACAGGAAATGTAGGATGGAAAATACGTTTTGATTAGTAACCTTTCGCTTCGGTGTTGCTTGTTGGTTGTAAGGTTTGAGCTTCTATACCGAAACGCTGGTAAGCCTCGTTCAGAATGGAAGCGGTGGAGGACGTGCCAATGCGCGCAACTCCCAGTTCATTTATAGTCAGCAGCTCGTCGAGCGTACGAATACCACCCGACGCTTTCACCCGAACGTTTGGCCCTACGTGCGTAAGCATAAGTTTTAGGTCGTGCTCGGTAGCCCCTTTGTAATCGTATCGGCCATCGAAATCCCGAACAAACCCAAAACCAGTAGACGTTTTTACAAAGGCAACACCGATTTCAGTGCAAATTTCGCAAAGGCGTATTTTGAGCGAATCCTGCGGGAGAAAATCGTTCTCGAAAATGACTTTCAGCAGAGCTCCCTGCCATCGACATACTTCATTAATGGCCCGAATTT
>NZ_JBMDWV010000001.1:0-13728 GCF_048594605.1 Spirosoma sp. | reverse complement strand
TGAAACAACAGGTCGAAACGCTTGAGCATGAACTGGCCGCTCAGCCCTTCGATCCGGCAGCGCTCGAAACCACTCAGAATCAACTTGCTACGTTACAGAGCGAAAAAGATCATCTGAACAAAGAGCATGGCCGAACCACGACAATTTTGACGACGCTCGAAGCGCAGTGGGTCCAGAAACAGCAGTACCAGAAACAGTACGACGACCTGGTATTACGTCAGCAGGATTTGAAGAAAATGGACGAGTTGTTCCGGGCGCAGGGATTTGTCAACTACGTATCGTCGGTCTATTTGAAAAACCTTTGCGAATCAGCGAACGAGCGTTTTTTCAAGTTGACCAACAATCAGTTGCGGCTTGAGCTGGACGACAAAAATAATTTTCTGGTGCGCGACTACCTCAACGGTGGCGAAGTACGTAGTGTAAAAACGCTTTCGGGTGGGCAGACGTTTCAGGCCGCTTTGTCGCTAGCGCTGGCCCTGTCCGACAATATTCAGCACCTCACTAAAGCCCGGCAAAATCTTTTTTTCCTGGACGAAGGATTTGGTACACTCGACAAAGATTCGCTGCAAACAGTATTCAAAACGCTGAAAGCGCTACATTCCGAAAACCGCGTGGTAGGCATCATTTCGCATGTGGAGGAGTTGCAGCAGGAAGTAGATACGTATATCCGCACCGTAGCGTCGGAAAACGGCAGCCGAATTATACGGAGTTGGGAAGAGTAATGTAGTGATACGTAGCAAACGAAGCGCTGAGGCTCACCCCCTAAAACAGTACATTTTTTGTCATTTCGAACATAGTGAGAAATCTCAAGTTGCTCGTTCGTAAAGTAGAGATTTCTCACTACGTTCGAAATGACAAAAATAGAGCTTGAACGCTAGGGAATAGCCTGCTGCAATCCCCATTGTTCTACAATTTTCCCTGCACTCAGCCGAAAAACATCATAGAACATAATCGCTTGCCCAGCAAGAGTAGCATCGTACTGAATCACCACAAAATCAGCCTCACCAATAATTCGTTGAAGACGGGCGCTCTCTGCTACGTCCCTATTTTTCTGCCAGTATATTATTAATCCGGCAAGTCCGTTCGCGATTTCAGGACGATGCTGAACGAGATCACTTGCTACCAAATCGGTCAGGTTATCAAGATTTCGTTCGTCAAAAATTCGCTGAAAGAATCCCCGAGCCACCTCTTTATTTGTCGCCGTTACTAGCTTGTCGTCAAGTGGCATTGGGCCATCCATCAGCGCGTTATCGTTCAGGCTGGTTTCAGGCTTATCCTGCATGGCGTCCCAATGTTCACTGACTTTGCCATCTTGTAAGCGAAATAAATCAAGGACAGCTTTCTGTTTCCCATCCCATTCGAAGCACATATTCGTCACTACGTACTCGCCTTCGGCAATTAGCCGCATAAATGGCGCCGATGTAGCAGCAGGTTTGGGCATTTGTTTCATGTAGTTGAGGGCTTCCAGCAACCCCGCTTTTCCCGGTTTTACGAGTGGGCTATGCTGGATATAATCTTCAGCAATGATTTCTTCCGCAAAGGCAATGTCTCCCTGCCCGACGGCTCGTCGGTAGAAGTCGAGAATAATGGATTTATTAATTGATTCCTGTTGCATGTCTGAAAGTTATAACTGGTTTGAAATCCCGTGAAAGCCAGGCCCTGACATAGCGTGAAGGACATTATGACTCGCACGAGACGTAAAAAATTGTTCAGTAAGAAATGGGGAAACGACTGCCTGATCGGGCAGCGTTGATCCAAACGTAGTATGGCTGATTAGCTGCTACGTCTGGCGTTCCAAGAGTGATATGTGACGATAACTTTCAGGGCGGTAAAGTTAACAAATCTTGAAATCACGCTGGATACGATCTGACCTTTTTACATTTACGATGGAAAACCAAACCTGTCCTGATGAAAAACCTCATTCTCTCCTATCTCCTTGGCTGTTTACTAGTTACAGGCTGTCGAACGCCAAAATCCGGTACATCGAACGTGGCGCAGCAGAAACCCGTTACAACCATTGCCTTCGGCTCATGCAGCCGACAGAGTTTGCCCCAACCGCTGTGGGACGACGTAGTAGCGCAAAAACCCGACGTCTGGATTTGGCTGGGCGATAATATTTACGGCGATTCGGAAAATATGGATACGCTACGTGCCAAGTACGCCATGCAGAAAGCCAATCCGGTTTATCAGCAACTTCGGCAGTCTGCATCGATCATCGGGGTTTGGGACGATCATGATTACGGCGTGAACGATGGCGGCAAAGAATACCCGAAACGGAAGGAAAGTCAACAAGTTATGCTGGATTTTCTGGACGTACCAACCACGAGTCCGCTACGTACTCAGGAGGGTACTTATTCGGCGCATGTATATGGCCCCAAAGGCAAGCGCGTAAAAGTAATTCTGCTGGATGCCCGCTACTTCCGCGACCCGCTGAAAAAAGGCGGTGCCGACGGCAAAACGAACGTAGCAGATCCATCGGGTGATATGCTGGGCGAAACGCAGTGGAAATGGCTGGAGCAACAGTTAACCAACTCCGACGCTGATGTACACATTATTGGCAGCGGTGTTCAGGTGATTCCCAACGATCACATCTATGAGAAATGGGGCAATTTCCCAACTTCCCGCCAGCGCCTGCTCGATCTGATCAGCAAAACAAAGCCGAAAGGTGCTTTTTTTATTAGTGGCGACCGGCACATTGCCGAAGTATCAAAACTGAACCTACCGGGGCTGCCCTACGATTTATTCGACATTACCAGCAGTGGGCTGACTCACGTTGGAAAACCGCGCGAAGAAAAAAATCAGTACCGCGTGGGTGAGGTTGTTTTCAAACTGAATTATGGCCTTGTTACCATAAACTGGGACGCCAAACCCCTCACCGCTGCCGTCCGCATCAACGGCGATGAAGGCGCTACGTATCTGACCCAGGAACTTAAATTTTAGCGATACGCAACGTTAATCAACCGCGCATTTCGTATTCAGCCCCTGCTATTGTCGCGTTTACACTGCAATGTAGTCCTATTTATTGGCGAGAATTGTAACGTAATAAACAGCAGTGCTATGCGAAAAATAATTGTCATTTCCATGATCACTTTAGATGGTGTTATGCAGGCACCCGGCGGACCGGAGGAAGATACATCAGGCGGCTTCAACTACGGCGGCTGGGTTGCCCCTTATGAAGATGAAGTTTCTGATCAGGAAATGGAAAAGCTGATGACACCTGCCGATCTTCTGTTGGGCCGAAAGACATTCGAGATTTGGGAAAACTACTGGCCTGAACACGCTGATCATTGGCCGGGCGTCAATGAGGTCAACAAATACGTTTTGTCTACGACTAGAAACGAATCTAATTGGCAAAACTCATCTTTTTTCGATAGTCTGGAAGCAATTAAAACGCTCAAAAATTCAGAAGGGTCGGATATTAAAGTTTGGGGCAGCAGCGAAGTTGTTCAACTGTTACTGAAGAATAATTTAATTGACGAACTCTGGCTCAAGATTTATCCCCTGACGCTCGGCGAAGGGAAAAAGTTGTTCTCAGACGGGCCCATTCCGGCCGCTTTTACGTTGCTGGAAAGCAGCGTTACACCAAGTGGGGTTATCTATGCGCATTATGAACGGGCGGGCGACGTAAAGACAGGCAAAGTTGGCGCATAAGCTCCAGATACGTGTCGCGAACAGAGTACCGGCAATGAATGATCAGTATAGGACTTGCCGATAGCCTGGATAACGAATAAATCCCCAGCCTTATAAAAAAACCGGGCCGCGAATAGAGAAATTCTCTACTCGCGGCCCGGTTTTTACTACGTAGTGTTCTATTCTTTTGTGACCATTTCGATGATTTCTTCCGAGATGCCGGTCATCGAGAAACCGCCGTCGTGAAAGAGATTTTGCATCGTTACCATACGCGTCAGATCAGAGAACAGCGTAATGACATAGTCGGCACACTGGTCGGCGGTCGCATTGCCCAGAGGAGCCGTTTTGTCGGCAAACTCAAAGAATTTATCGAATCCACCAATGCCACCACCCGCCGTGGTTTGCGTTGGCGACTGCGATACGGTATTGATACGTACTTTGTGCGACTTACCGTAGCGATAGCCGAAGCTCCGCGCAATCGATTCCAGCATCGCTTTGGCGTCGGCCATGTCAGTATAGAATGGGAACGTCCGCTGGGCCGCCATGTACGTCAGCGCTACCACCGAGCCCCACTCGCTGATGGCGTCGAGTTTGTAGGCCGTCTGTAGCATTTTATGGAACGAAACCGCTGAAATATCGAGCGTTTGTTTGAGCCACTCATAGTTCAAATCCGTGTAGGCTTTGCCTTTCCGAATGTTCGGGCTCATACCAATGCTGTGCAATACGAAATCGACTTTACCGCCCAGCACTTCCTGCGATTTGGTAAACAAATTGGTAATGTCGTCCACCGACGTAGCATCGGCCGGGATGATTTCAGCGCCGGTTTGCTCAGCCAGTTGCCGAATTTCGCCCATGCGCATCGCAATGGGCGCGTTGGTCAGTGTAAACGTAGCACCTTCTTCATGCGCGCGCTGCGCAATTTTCCAGGCGATTGAACTTTCATTTAAGGCACCCGAAATGATGCCGCGCTTTCCTTTCAGTAATCCGTAAGCCATATTTTTTATGTAGAATGTAGAGTCTGGAATGAAAAATAAAACACAAAATCACCTTGATTATCAATAACTATTCTTCACTTTTCATTCTGTACTCTTCACGTATTGTGCCCAAAGTTAACTTATTTTTTTGGGCGAAGAATGACGGAAGGTTTCGATGGGGGCGCTGTCGATAACTTCAGTACGTCGGTCATAAATTTTTCGGTATGTGCATAGACGCCGGTTAAATCCTTCGACGTAAAATGAGAGGCAATCACATGGGCGCCCGCGTTCGGGAAAGCAACTTTCTCTTTTTTGCTGGATGGCGTCCCTAATTCATCAAACATCTCAAGCATAGCCGGAACCGACACTACGTTGTCCTGATTTTCCTGGTCCTTATAATAATAGCCCATAAACACCGGCTGTCTCACCTTCTTAAATTGTTCGGGCGTCATGTACCGATCGAGCATGGTTTGCAACGTAATGAGTCCGTTGGTGTGGTATTTGGGCAACCAGTACCGGGAACGCTCGCCATCGTAGTGCGTTTGCGTTACGTGTTCGTCAGGAAATACCTGATCCAGAACCTGTTGCCCCCACGGCATGGTTATAAGCCTTAGGGCCGGATTGGCAACGGCAATGCAGGGTGAGTACAGAATCAGCCCGTCTATTTCGGGATGGTGAGCCGCCAGATAAAGCGCCAGCATCCCACCCGCCGACGTACCAATCACGATTACTTTATCGCCCAGCGCTTTGCCGATGGCCAACGCCCGTTCCGCCGAAGCCGCGTACATCGCTGGCGTCAATTCCTGAAGCGCATCGGGCGAATTAACGCCGTGGCCTGCCGTACGCGCCAGATAAAAATTACACCCAAAATGCTGCGCCAATTGTTTATGAATCGGGTCGCCTTCGGCCCAGCTTGCTGAAAATCCTGGCAGATAAACCAGACTGTAAGGCGTTTTGACTCTCCGCGAACTATCGGCCCAGATAATGCGGGCTTCGTTGTCGGGTTTTAAATTTACATTGCTTTCCGACGCCTGAATAGCCTGTTCCAGTTTAAGCAGGTCAGGATCAAGCACAATCGGCTCGTCTTTGACTTCGTCAGAATGCACCGACGGACCAAGCCAGTAACCAACCACCATCACCGCCAGCAGCAAGCCAACAATCAGCAAAAACCGTTTCATACATATTCTTTTATGTCCATTCGAATGCGCCAGTCTTTCGGCAAATAATTATTGACCCGATTGCCAACGCCTTTCATCCAGCCCAGATTCAGACCGTTGTATTGCGCTAACAACCATCCTTTCACGGGTTCGTCAAACGCAATATTTTCTTTCTTAAAGTAACGTAGCGCATCTTCCTTACTCAACGTAACGGCGGGCAGATTCGGGTTGATGGCGGTACTCAGAGCCAGTGCGTGCGACGGAATAAAATCCTGCCCTTTAAACTGCCCTATCTCCAGCCCAAACCCTTTGTTACGAAGTGCTACGTCCAGAAACAGAAATGTTTTCTCCAGGATTTTCGGCAACGCCATTACGTCGCCGTTGGGTTTTTCCCAGAACGAAAAGTCGGACGGTTTTTTCAGCCATTTGGCAGCCGCTGCCGTTTCACGCGGACGTAGCGCCCGAATGCTTCGGAACGTGCGCGCATCCAGTTTTACCGAAGCGGTAAACGCAGTTTTTTGAAAGACGCTAATAAAGAAACCTTCGCCACGCACCCGATGCGGATAGCACTGATAACCAACGGCTCCATCCGTTTTCTTTTCCACTATGTTCCAGTCGGCTGGCAAGTTTAGGGAACGATTTCGAAAACCATTCTGGGCCAGAAAACGGACGTTGTCAGTATTTTCTGCGTCGTTATACGTACAGGTGCTGTAAAGCAGAATACCACCTTCATCCAGCAACGGAGCTGCTGCCGCCAGAATGCGTTTCTGCCGCGCTGAACACAACGCTACGTTCGCTTCCGACCATTCTTGCATAGCATCCGGATCTTTCCGAAACAGCCCTTCGCCCGAACAGGGTGCGTCAACCAGCACTACGTCGAAAAAACCCGCCAATTTGTCCAGCTCTTCCGGATCATGATTGCTGACTACTACGTTCGGCCGGCCCCATTTTTCCAGATTTTCGCGTAATACCGACACCCGGCTACGTATCACTTCATTACAAATCAGCAGGCTATCGTCCGACAAAGCCGATACCAGCAACGTGCTTTTGCCGCCCGGAGCCGCACATAAATCCAGCACCCGCAATGGACGATTCAGGTTCACGGTCTGCTTCAGCGCTTCGGCCAGCAGCATCGACGATGCCTCCTGAACGTAGTACGCTCCGCTCTGAAACAACGGATCGAGCGTAAAACTCGGCCGTTCGGGCAGGTAGAAGCCGTCAGAACACCAGGGCACCTGCTCCAAACCTGACGTTTCAAGGGCTGGCTTTTGCGGATTCACACGAATACTTACGGGCGCGGGTTGCGTTAAGGCCGCCCCAAATTCAGGAAAATCAGCGCCTAGCTGTGCCTGCATCTGCTCCTGAAAAGCCAGCGGCAACTCAGACAGCGACAAGTGAGAAGTATTCATTCTACAAAAATACGGAACTGTCGGGCGGATTTTACTAAACTTGCAGCATGGCAGCAACACAAACCCGATTTTCCCAAATCAAAACCTTTATTTTCGACGTCGATGGCGTTCTGACTGATGGCAGTGTCAATTTACTGGCTTCCGGAGAGCGGTTCCGCACTGTCCATATACGTGATACGTATGCCATTGAGCAGGCCATAAAAAAAGGCTTTCGCGTCGCTATTCTGTCGTCATCGAATGCGGACGGCGTTCGGAACTGGCTCAAAAACATGGACGTGAAAGACATTTTCATGGGCGGCCCTACTGACCAGAAAGTAAACGCTTACCTGGGCTACGTAACGCGTGATGGTCTTAATGAATCAGAAATTCTGTACATGGGCGATGACCTACCCGATTGTCCAATCTTAAGCCGTTCCAACGTATTAAGTACCTGTCCCGCCGATGCAATAGATAACGTTCGAGCAATCTGCCAGTACGTATCAGCTAACCCTGGCGGACGCGGTGCCGTTCGCGACGTGATTGAGCAGGTCATGCGAGCACATGGGAAGTGGGCGTAGTGAACACGAAATGAATAATGGTTGATTGCTCTTCCTGCATGATTCATTTGATTGTGCATAACTTGACCAAACCTGATCGCACCTGGCTGGATATGATTTCATTTTGATGGATCAACCGGCACAGACTCTCGCCCGCCCTGGCTTGACATTTTAGGATTAATCATCCAACTTTGCGTTAGTAAGCGGGAATAGCTCAGTTGGTAGAGCGGCAGCTTCCCAAGCTGCAGGCCGTGGGTTCGAGACCCATTTCCCGCTCAGGCATACCCCTCTATAAATCAGTCACCTATTGTTGTCAATAGGTGACTGATTTTATTTCCGCTCTATCCTGGCTGAAAGATGAGTTGAGCCATCATAGGTATTTACTCATGAAATCCGCTTATACCCATCAGCTTCTATTTTTTGCTTATACCCCGTCCGCTGTCTGCCCAGGATTGCAGGGGAATTCAAAAAAGAACCATAAAGCTACCGCTGTTGCTTCGTCAGCAGCAAGTAGTAGCAATTAAGTGATTGTTTTATCATAGGTTAGGCATTGGTGGCTCTGGTGGCATCTGGCAGGGCAATTTTCATGTTCCTACTGGCTCATCCGCGCTTGTATCGTGGACGAGCCAGTAGATAAAGGGATAAAGAGTACTCATGGAGCAGCTACCTCCGAATGGCCCTTAAAAGGTTTTGTAGCGGGCCACCGGACCCGAAAATTCACTACGCTCTTTCTGGTAATTCGAAATGCGATAGCCCTGATGACTCACGACATTACCTGAATCGTCGTAGCGATACGTATTTCCATAAGCAAAGGTGGCATCCCGGTTAGCCGGATCGACCCGTTCGCTGTAATAGGTATAGATAGACTCCTCCTGATCAAGTTTGTTCCATTTATTGAGTCGCCATTTGGTTTCTTTAACCGTAACCAGCTTCTCCCTGGCGACCTGAGTAAAGTCAAAGTCTGGCTGGCTAATCTCGGGCAAGGGGTTCCACAGAGTGTAAGTAGTATTGGTAATCAGGGTCTGGTCTCCTACATACTCATAGGAGAGAACGTGGGGAGAATCGGGCCGGAACTGACCATTGAAATAAGAAAAACTCATTGTACTACGTTCAGAAGCCCGGGTAAAGCTCGTGTAGTCAATCAATCGACCCACGGCATCAAACGAGGGTATAAACGGAGCGCTCAAAGGCAAGGTACTCACCTGGCGTACCAGACGCCCTTTTTCATCGTAGCGATTAGTCTCAAAGCTGGCCGAGCCAAGGACTCGCCGAGTCTGAATTCGATTGTTGGCATCATAATCATAACTCCAGCGACGAGTAAACGACGAGCCGCCATCTATCGGAAATATTGTTTCCTGCTCAACATTTCCATTGGCGTCGTAAGCTGCTTCGTAAACGAGTTTGGTGCCATTTTTTTCCTGCAATAGCTGACCTTGCTCATTAAAGGTTCGGGCTATTTCGGCTATTGGCTTTGTTTGAGCATTTTTGGTGTTGATGGAATAGGAAAGCTCATGGGTGATTTTAGTCGTATTACCCCAGTACTCATATTCGTTGACCAGCTGTTGGTCGGGATCGTGCAGGGGAGAACTAGGGCAGCAGGAAGGAAAACCCAGCTGATCATAAATCCGTACCGTCTTTTTGATACGTAGCAGTGGGTCATAGGTCAGTAGGATGCTACTTGTATAACGGCCCGCTGGGGTAACGTACATAGGATAGTCAATGCTCGTCCTGGCCTGGGTAGGTATGCCATTGGCATCATAATCGGTAACCTCAAACGTTCCGGGAAAATTGGTACTATAGACCAGCACACTCCGCCCAGTCAGCGGTGCCGGATTGGCAGGATCGGATGGCTGACAGGCCATGCACCCCAGGCCGAAAAGGAAAAGTATAAGTAAGTGTTTCATCAAGTTGATTCTTGTACAACCAATAGCTGGTTCTGGCTATTTTCTACTTACAGCCAACCGGTTTATGAATAGTCAGAATATGGGGACTCAGGGCTTAGACCTTACCCAAACGAAAAAGCAACCTGCCTTTGTCTCTGGCAAGTTGCTTTCTCACTCGGCTACCGCAGCGTACTAAAACATCATACGTGCCTGTGGAGCTTTGCGCGCCTGGGGCGCTTTAGGTTTGACCTCATCACTCGAAGGATCGCAGGCGGTCAATAAGAAAAGAGCGATAGCCATCACGGATAAATAGCGGAAAGGTTTCATGGTTGTCGGGTGTTTTGGTTTTTTGCTTACTCTAGATCAGGTTTTCAGCGCCCCCTGTATGAACATAACAAAGGTCTGAACAGGCCGTTTCGAAGCCTGTCTGTTTTGAGTCGAATTCTGATAGAATTGAGAAATAGCCAATCTGGCGGTCACTTTTGTCATTTTCGTTTCTGTTGGACCTGCCAGACCGTTGGTGCTAGCAAAACCTATGATCTTACTTCTGGTTATTCTTTCAGAAACGCTCTAAAACCAGAAGGCCATGAATGACCGGGAACAGAAATTACTTGAGATCGAAAAAGAGGATCTGGAAAAGGATATTGCTGACGATGAGGCAATATTGAACAGTGCATCCAATACTTCGTTGACCCCTTCTGTTGACTCAGGCGCTTCGTCTCCTACCGATGAAATTACACGCCGGGGCATTGAGGATATAGCGGCTAGATTGGTCAGAAACAGGCAGCGCCTTGCCGAAGTGAATGAGAAATTAGGAATTGAGGAGAAGGAACAGCCAGGAGATTATTCCGGCGTAATTTATAAGGGACCAATCGTGCCGATCATTATCGGAATAATTGTTCTGCTGATCGGAGTTGTCTGGTATATTCTGTATTGACATGCTACGTAAGCAGCCCAGTGTCTCCAAAAACACGATCGCCCTACCCATGACGATAATCCCGGTGAAGTCAGAACCAACAAAATTAGCCCCAACACTTGTTTGCCAGAGATGGCTAGCGTATGCCTGGAGGTAAGGTTACCACATCCACCCAATAAAGACGAAGAATTCGCAAATAATCGCGCCATTCTGCCAGGCTGAAGGGTTTAAGCGTAAAGGATGAAGCGCCGTAAGCATAGGCTTTTTCAACATCGGACTGGTTTTCGCTGCGGGTAAAGACAATAACGGGTAAATTACGGCTCAGTTCCTGCGAGCGCAACCACCTCAACCACTCCAGACCATCGAGCGGTTGCCGCAGGTTGATGTCCAGAAGCACTAGCCGAGGGGCGTATTCCGTGAACTTCTCGAAAAAGGCCGGAAGCTGGGCTGGGTCGTAAACCTGCATAAATTCAGCCTCAGAAAAACTTTGCCTGGCAGCGTAGCTTAAAGTCACCTTCATCGTCCGATCGAAATCAATAATTAAAATAGGGAACTTGGCCGCCATGCTTGGGTATAGTTGAGTCGTTGTGGTTCGAAACCGGCTTACCATCAGGCTGATGGGGTGCCGGGCAGGAAATGTGTTCGAAACCAGTAGCTCCTTAACACTTCCACGTAGTGCCTCCAGCCCTCCAGATCATCGGGTTTTTTAGTATAGGCGGTTGCTCCCACGGCGTAGGCCTGATCGACGTCGGGCTGCGCGTCGGAAACGGTAAACATCACAATGGGTACCACCGTTTGAAGTACCTGACGAATCTGGGGCAGGAGTTCGATCCCATTGATGGCCTGATGCAGGTCAATGTCCAGCAGAATTAGCTGAGGCTGAGGCTTTTGTTTATCCTGCAAGTAATTCAGCGCCTGTTGGGGCGAATCAACACTAATAAAGGTGGCCTCCGGAAAGACCTGCTTTCCTAATCGTTGGAGCAGATCGGTGACCGGGGGTTCATCATCGATCACTAAAATCTGGAGAGACGCTTTAGCTGACATACTATTTAATCGAATTAAGGGCTTTCCTTAGTTTGGCACTCATTGTAGAGATTGATCAGCGGCAAAGCGCTTGGGATGCTGGCACTCAGTCCAATAGTCGATAATGGCTTTGAGCTGCTGCTTCCACTCAGCAAAATTAATTTTCTTCTCAAACAACCCCTGAATGGTCAGTTCGTAAGCCTGCTCCACTAGGTGGTCGACCACGGGATACGTCAGGAAGACAAAAGGAATAGACTTTTTACGCATTTGAGGGTCTTTTTCGATCTGCTCACGCAGTTCTAATCCATTCATGCCCGGCATACTGATCTCTGAAATCACCAGAAATGTCAGTTGGTTAGTGGTTTGCAGATACTCCAGAGCTGCAACGCCTTCGCTGAACACCACCACAGGATGAGTGATTTCTAACTCCATCAATGCCTTCTTAAACATGGACTGGTCATCTTCATCAGCGTCGATAAAGACAATTGGGGCTTCTTCCATAAATAGTTGTTTTATGGTAACCAACCGCTTATGCAGGAAAGATGTTTACAAACGGATCAGTCAGCGCGCTTTTTAGCCGACACCGCCCGTCTTGATTTAATTATACCTGTTACTTTGGTAGAAAACCTTAAGCGTACGCAGCAGAATAGGGTCATTGGCCTGACTCCCTCGGCCGTGAGTGCCTTCCAGGTCTATTAAATCTTTGATCTCCTCCAGTTGCTGGGTAGTAATGGTTTCAAAGCCCATCGACCATTTTTCAAAAGTTCGCTGGATAATAGGTCGGTTGAGTACGGTGCTTATCTGACCGTGGCGAGGATCGTGCTGAATGCGCTGATAAAGCTGCTCAACTGCTGTAGGCTCTCCTTCCAGCACCTGAATGATGTTGCCTTTAACGTAGAGGATCACACCGGTGATTCCCTGTTGACTGTTATTTGATCGGCTCTGGGTCAGAATCGTGTGGAGATCCTCAAGAGAAAGGTTAGGGGCCGAACTGAAATAAACGATGCATTGCTCCATAGAACAGCAAAGATAGAATAGAAGCCTTTATGATCTGGACGCGTAAAACGGAGTAGAGACCGTTTTACTTAATGGTTGGTGAATCTAAAAAAATGGGCAAAAAACAGGTTTACATTTAGTCAATCAAGCTTCAGGTCTTGATTAAGCTGCCAATGTTCCTCCGACAACAACCTAGACGGCAGGTTGACTCTCCTTAGGCATAAGCGCCTTAAAATAAGCGCATTATCTCCAAAATTCTTCTAGACTAGCTCAACAGCCTTTAAATGAGGCCCACTTGCCGATGATACCTATTTGTATTATAGCCTTGCGATTTGCTTAGCCAGCCCATAACCGACATTCACCTGGCCAATAATTAAGAAGCAAAAAAATCGGCCTATTCTGTAATTATACTTAGTATAAAATACTTATTTGTTAAACATTTTATACCTACGTATAATTAACTATAATTAGGTGTTTGTTTCACGTCGAAAAAAGCTCTAACGAAAAAATCGTATGGATCGACAGTGCAAAAATTCGGATTCATTGACGCCCGACAGGTTCAACCGACTCCTGATGGCCTACGTGCGGCAAGTTGGCCAATATTATCAAAACAACCCTGAAGTGCAGAAGGCCGTAAAGAGCCTTCAGAAGAGTTTAGACAAGGACTAAGTCTGTAAGTCGCTGCTTATACTACCTGTCTACTTCGATAGATACGTATTGACCAAGACGATTTTGGTGCACAGCATGTTTTTGCTCTTCCAATGGAAACCAAGTGAATAAGGAGCCTAACTCCCAAACGCTTCAACAGGTCGACAGGTCGGGAGTCGATGGAGCAGATGATACAAGACTTGTTGAATTGCAAATGAACAGTATTCTGCCAGAGAACAGCCCTACAGTTACTCTGCTGTTATATTAAATTAGCGAAACTCCTGATAAGCGTTCGCTCCCCTATTCATCAGTTATCTGTTCGCTGTCTGTTGACCCTTTTCGACTAAGTGGTTAGCCTTGTGAACACCTTATGACTTACGAGCAGTTGAGCATCAATACTTCCGGGGCAATACCATGTTGATACCGCTTATCCCCTACTGGCGATTTTCTCTGCATTCGCCACTAACCAGCCAGCTAATTCTGGCAGAACTGGCGGCTTCACATGAGTTTAATTTATTAAGCCACCAGAACCGACAGCCAGCTAAAGACGCACTGC